>CAYTVW010000029.1:0-2092 GCA_964441865.1 uncultured Acidimicrobiaceae bacterium | reverse complement strand
ACCACTACTCGGCCGACCACAACAACGACCACCCAACCTGATGGGGCTTGCTCAGCAACCTTCACGGTGGCGAATTCTTGGTCAAATGGCTATCAGGCCGAGGTGAAAGTAACAGCCCTCAAGTCCATCAACACCTGGAACGTTTCGATGGATATTGGCTCGTCGACAGTGACCAACGGATGGAACAGCACGCTTCAGGCGGGAGCTACAGGGAAAGTCTCGGCTGGGAACGTTGCATTCAACGGGACCGTTGCTGCCGGAAACTCGGTGACCTTCGGATTCCAGGCAAACGGCCCGGTTCCGAACCCGCAGCTGACTTGCAGTACATCAGGGTCTGACGATCCCGATGATCCCGATGATCCCGATGATCCTTTCGTCCCACCGCCAACTGGCGACGACTGGCTCCATGTAGAGGGAAACCAGATTGTCGACAGCAACGGCCGCGCAGTGTGGCTCACCGGGGCCAACTGGTTCGGATTCAACGCTTCCGAACGGATCTTCCACGGTCTGTGGTCAGCCAACCTCTACGACACTCTCGACGCGATCTCCGAGCGGGGCATCAACGTCTTACGAGTCCCGATCTCGACCGAGTTGCTCGTCGAATGGAAGGCTGGTCAGGCTGAGGTCCCTTCGGGCTTGAACACATATGCGAACCCCGAGCTGATCGGGATGACCAACCTTGAAGTCTTCGACGCTTTCGTGGACTACTGCAAGCGGGTCGGAATCAAGGTGATCCTCGATGTCCACTCTGCCGACGCCAACAACTCTGGCCATGTCTATCCGATGTGGTATTCGAGTGCCATTTCCACCGCTGACTTCTACGCCGGTTGGGAGTGGGTCGCCAACCGTTACAAGAACGACGACACCATCATCGGATTCGACCTCGAGAACGAGCCTCACGGGAAGTTCTCTGAGAGCCCGAGAGCCAAGTGGGACAGCACGACTGACTCCGACAACTGGAAGTATGTCGCCGAGACCGCGGCAAAGAAGATCCTCGCCATCAACCCGAACGTCTTGGTCCTGGTTGAAGGTATCGAGGTTTACACCAAGCCCGGAGCTTCGTGGACATCCGTCAACAAGGACGACTACTACTCCAACTGGTGGGGTGGGAATCTCCGTGGAGTCGCAGATCATGACCTGAATCTCGGTTCTGGCCAGGACCAGCTCGTGTATTCACCTCATGATTACGGCCCGTTGGTCTTCGACCAGGAGTGGTTCCAGAAGCCATTCACCATGCAGAGTCTCACCGACGACGTCTGGTACCCGAACTGGCTCTACATCCACGAGAACGACATGTACCCACTTCTCATCGGTGAGTGGGGTGGACGCCTCGGACAGGACGAGCGCCAGGATCGGTGGATGACCTACCTCCGTGACCTGATCAAGATTGAGAAGATCCATCACACCTTCTGGTGCATCAACCCGAACTCGGGTGACACTGGTGGACTTCTCTTGGACGACTGGGTCAGTTGGGACACCGAGAAGCTTGCGCTTCTCGACTCGGTCCTGTGGCAGGATCGTTCCGGAAGGTTCGTGAGCCTTGACCACGTTATCTCCCTAAAGGGCGGGACGAACGTCAGCGACTACTACGCCGGCGGAAATCCAGCCCCCGTTGACTGAGAATATCCAACGCCTGGATACGAACGGAGCCCCGCCTTCTGGCGGGGCTCCTCTTCATCGAGTTCGATGAAAGCGCCACCAATCGCGAAGAATCACCACCTGAGTCTCGTATTCGCACTTTTCGGGAACCGATCTGCCACCTTATTCGTTGACTCATGGGGTCGGTCGAAGAGGAGAGATGCCCAAACGATTGTGGATGATCTTGCCGGTCTTGGGACTGGTCGCCATCGGCTGCAGTGCAGCGGGGATTCCCCAAATCCACTCAGCCAACGTCATATACGACCTCGACGCTCCCCCCTCGCCCACCTCCACAACCACTACTCGGCCGAAACCGGTCATTTACCTATCAACCGACACTGTCATGCCAGGAGACGAACTCACCGTCTGCGGCAAGCACTTCGGCGACCTCTTCCGAGTGATGGAGACCCTTCCGGTTCTAAGGTTCGTCGTCAAGGATTCCCCCACGGATGTC
>CAYTVW010000028.1:0-11865 GCA_964441865.1 uncultured Acidimicrobiaceae bacterium | reverse complement strand
CCGATTCGGCAAGAACACCCAGTTTTTCGCGCCCTTGTTGAACCCCCGTCCACGTCACAGTGGCCTTACCCAACCTCGGAAACGCTCCGAAGCCGCCAACGCTCAACCGGAACTTGCCGCCAAGATCTGCCTCGTCCAGAGCCATCACAAGCCGGTCGTATTCGACATCACCGACGTCTCCCAAGAAACGAAATGTGATATGCCAGTTAGGAGGAGGAACCGGTCTTCCCGGGAGAGGCCTCCCCGCCAGCCATCCGTCGACACCAGCGGCCAGAGCCGCCCGGGCATCCTCGGGGAGATCGACACCAACGAACACCCTTCCTACCACCATTCCCCCTTCAACCCCAGCCGGAGACAGTTCAGAGCTGCCGTAGAACCATATGCCCTCACCCTCTCTCTATCCCCCGAGAACCGGAAGGTCCGGGCCTTCTTCCCTTCCGGTGTAGCCACACCGACAATCACAGTTCCGACCGGTTGCCCTTGAGGAACAGGACCGGCGGATCCTGTCAAAGCTACAACCGCGTCCGCCCGCAACAGGCGTCGCGCACCTTCGGCCATTCCCACTGCGACATCCTCGCACACGACACCATCCTCCCCGACTTCCACATCAAGCAGTCGCTCCTTCAGATCCGTCGCATACGTCACAACTGATCCACGGAATACTTCGGAAGCCCCAGGAACTGATGTCAGCCGTCCCGAAATGATCCCTCCCGTAGCCGATTCCGCCGTTCCTAGGCTCCATCCCTTTTCTCTGGCCATATCCAACACGACTTCTTCTATGGAATCCCCATCGAAACCGAAGACCGCCTCCCCCAAACGACTCAGCACCTCTGCCTCGACCGGGACGATGAGAGACCTTGCGTCGTTCTCCGTTGGAGCCGAAGCTGTCAAGCGGACCTTGACCTCAGCCGCTGAAGCAAGAAACGCCACCGACGGATTCGTAGTGGCCCGGAAAAGGTCGTCGAGCATCTCCGCGATCGTCGACTCGGGGAGACCCCAACACCTAATCACCCTGTTCACCAAAGCACGATCTGTCCCTCTGAATCTTTGAAGGCGCGGAATAACAAAATCATCGACTAGACACTGCATCTCTTCCGGGACACCGGGGACCGCCGCGATTGCCTTCCCCTCAAACTCAAGCCACAGCCCCGGAGCAGTCCCCTTCCGATTCGAAAGCAGCTCCGCTCCTTCCGGATAATCCGCCTGGCGGTAGTTCGAGACAGGAACTTCACGACCCGACGCTGCGAATCGCAACCGAAGTGCCTCCTCGAATCCTTCGTCATGGGCCATAGGCAATCCCGTGGCCTCACAGATCGCTTCGCGAGTCAGGTCATCCTGAGTGGGCCCCAATCCCCCAGTAATGATCACACCCCCAGCTCGAGATATCGCCAACCGAATCGCCGAAACGAGCCTCTCTGAGTTGTCTCCTACCACCTGCTGGAAATGCGCATCAAACCCACACTCGGCCAATCTTGCTCCGAGGAACGCCGCGTTCGAGTTCATGATCTGTCCTAGAAGCAATTCGGTTCCTACCGATACCACCTCGACGATCAAGGCTTCACCTCCGCAACCAAGTCTGATTCGAACGCCTCAACGATCTCAACGTCTAACCAATCCCCTGGCTCGCCTTTGTCAAGATGGATTACGCCGTCGATCTCCGGTGCCTGACGATAAGAGCGTCCGATCGGTCGACCGTCCTCGACACGGTCGACCACAACCCTGCACGACGACCCAACCGTCTCGAAATTCTTCTCCGACGTGATCTGGTCTTGGATTCCCTGGAGGTGCCTAAGCCTCTCCAGGGCCTCCTCAGATGGAACCCTCCTCTCCAACGAAGCCGCCTGAGTCCCTTCCTCCGGTGAGAACACGAAGAACCCCGCCCAATCCAGACGGGCAATCTCTAGAAATTCTGCAAGTTCGTCAACATGGGCATCGGTCTCACCCGGAAATCCCACTATGAACGATGACCTCAGAGCGGCCGACGGGTCCAATTCGCGAATGGATTCCACGAGATCCAGGTATCTGTCTCCGTCGCCCGGTCTTTTCATAGCCCGAAGGAGAACCGCCGAAGCATGCTGAAGAGACAGATCAAAATACGAAGCGATCTTCGGGTTAGTCACCATCTCTTCAATCAACGAGGGACGAATCTCTTTCGGATACAGGTACAAGAGTCGCAAGAGCTCAAGCTCATCAATTTGAGAAACGAACCGAAGCAAGTCGATGATGTTCCAGCTCCGATCGCCATCCCGCCCGTATCCGGCCAGGTCTTGAGCCACCAAGACAATCTCCCGAGCTCCCATCTCCACCAAACCTGCTGCCTCTTCTCTCACCTCGATCGGTCGCCTCGATCTCTGGCGGCCCCTGATCAAAGGGATCGCGCAGAAGCTGCAGGGCTTGTCGCACCCCTCCGCAGCCTTCACATAGGCGTACGGAGATTTCGGAGCAGAACGAACCGTCCCATTCAAGATCTCAAGAGACCTCACTCCCCGATCTTCTGTACCTTCTCTTTCAGAGACAAAACCGGTCAGCCGATCGAGAACGTTCACGAGGCTACCGTATGATTCGAGACCCACCACAGCATCAACTTCCGGAAGTGCTTCGACAACCTCCCTACCGTGTCGCTGCGCCATGCAACCGATAACAACCGTCTTGGCGTCGTCTCGTTTCGCCCGCAGGGCTTCGAGGATTACGTCGACCGATTCCCTCCTGGCATCCTCGATGAAATCACAGGTGTTAACCATCACCACATCAGCGATCTCAATCGAATCTGAGAATCGGTATCCCGCGTCAACGAGAGCGGCCCCCAGCTTCTCGGAATCCACCTGATTCTTGGCGCAGCCAAGTGTGATCAGACAGATTGCGGGTACACCCGTCTTGGGTGCCGAGAAGGACGGAGACATCAAGCCGAGTGTAGGGGGTCATCGCCGATCGGGACCGGGTAAGGGACGCGTCGCGTGAACCGCAGGTGCGACGAGTACCCCGCGTTGCGCGCTGCCTCCACCACCTGATCGTGACCGTAGGCCGCTTCCTCCACAAAGTGGCCATCAGAAGCGAAAGTAATGGCGACGCCCGCATCTTGGAACATCTTTAGGAAAAGCGGAGACGGGTATACCTCTCCAGCCGGTTTCCGGAGTCCTTGGCTCGAGACCTCGACAGAAGTACCGCTGGCAGCGGCTCCCTCGACCACTCGCCGGTAAAGATCTACAGGTTCTTCCTTTGGCCGGTAGCCATACTTCTTGACCAAGTCGACATGGGCCAACACATCCACTTTCCCGGACGCCGCAAGTTGAGCCTCCAACTCGAAATATTGCTCCCACGCCAGATCTATCCCCCTCGACTCGTACTCATAAGCGACACCCGACGAGTCGACCGACCAACCTCCGATCCAGTGCACCGACCCAATCAGGAAGTCAAAAGGATATGGCGAGAGAAGATCCAAGACTTGGTCGATTGTCTCGGCGAAGAAATCAACTTCCAACCCCAGCTTCACTGGAAGCCCACGGTCCTTAGCTCCCTCGATTGCCTCGACATATCGTTCGAGAGAGAGGTTGCGATCCGCAGCAACGAACTCCTCCGTGTGCGCCGCTAGATCCTTGTTCTCCTCTCTCTCCCAGAACTTCCCCAAGACCGGAATCGACTCGACACAACGGTAAAGATGCTCTGTGAACCCAAGCTCGCTAACCCCGCGTTCTGCGGCCTTCTCAACGTAGGCTTCGATGAGGCCGACGGGGTATTCCCCGGGCGGCGGTCCGCCTTCCGCCGGTTCATGCGGATGGAGATGCAGGTGATAATCCGACATTTAGTCCCTCACCGCCTCGATCATCGCCTGCAGAGTACCCGGCCCTGCGGCGTCGGCCAGCTGATCCCAAGTCGACTCCGAGATTCTCTCGCTGGACTCCAGTTCCGACACCGCCAGGTTCACAGCGTCCACAAAGCTCCCAAAACTCGCGGAGTTGTCCAGATCTCGAGCCGAAGCCACAGCCATCCTCGCCCCGGAAGAATCGCCTCTCCCCAACGCCTGGATGGCTGCCTCAGCCGCCAAATTCATCTCGCCGTGGTATTTACTCGCCATGACACCCCAACGCTAGCCCGCCTCGCGTCCTCCTGAAACTCGCAAACCTTCGCCCCTGCCTGCACTACCAAATCAGTGCCTGCAAGGTAATCTGTTTAGAAGGAGGTGATCTATGGGGCAATACCATGGAAGCCTGAGAATGGTTGATGAAACCGGTCCTGGGATCGCTGTCGAGATCGACCTGACCGACGAGACAATCACCATGACATCTGGTCCCACTCCGTTGGGTCAATGGGATCTCGAGAACGTGAGAATCAACGCTGAACTCGACGGATTCCATATGAGAGCCGAAGGCGAAGAGGTCGTACTGGACATCACCGAGGACGCCAGGTTCGCGGTAGATATCGGGCTTCGTTCAGCCCCTCCTCTTCTCCGAAGGAAGATGTCGGCAATCCTCAGAGAAGACTGAGAGAGATCAGCCGCCGATCAGGGGCGTGGGATCGGCCAGATTCGCCGCGATTGCCTCCATGAACTTCCGAACCTGGCGGAGGTCTATCAGTCGTGGATCGTACGACAGAGCTACAGACAACACCGGGCCTACTGTCAGCCTCCCTTGGTTAACAACCGGTCGGTCGGGGACGCGGCCAACACAGAGAATGGCGGCAGTATCTAGAGGAATCACCCCAAAGCCTCCCCCACCAACCACCCCAAGGTCTGCGACGGTGAAGCACTGACCCGTGGTGTCGTGTTCAGGAAGAGTGTTCGATCTTGCCCTATCAGCCAGCCGAGATACCGCAATCCCGATATCGGTGACTGTCAGCTCGCGAGGGGATCTCACGATACCGACAGTCGGACCGTCGATCGTCTCGACCGAGACTCCGATATCCATTCTTTCGGGGAACACCAAGACATCGTTCTCCAGTTTGGCGGTGAATTCTGGGACAGCGTCGAGAATCGGAAGTACCAATTTGATGAGGAGCGCCTCATGAGGTATCTGGTGGCCGACTCGCCCTTCGATCGCGTCTTTCGACGACAAGAACCGGGAGGCGTCAACCTCGTCGAAAGCATACGCGTGGGGAATCTCTCGCCAGGCCTGGGCGATCGCCTCCGCCGAATCCCGCCGAGGCCGCGACAGGAGCCGCCTTATCTCGACCCCGTTCTCCTCCACGGCACCACTGACGTCTTCTCCTCGCTCCGGAGATTCTTGTTCCCTTGCAAGGCGCCGAACTTCGGGAGACGTCTGCGCTCTTCGACTGAAAATCGGCGGCGGTGTGACAGCCCTTAGTCCGAGTTCTGAGACGGCCAAGACCTCAGTTCTCTTCTCAGCTTCCTCTGAATCGGTAAGCGGATTCCACTTTTCTCCGCTCTCTCCAACGGCCCACAACACCGAACCGACCGAGACTGTCTCCCCTTCCTTGAATCCTCGATACACAACATATCCCGATCGACTCGACGGGATGTCCAGCGTCCTCCAATCCGTCGAGATCTCAACCACGGGTTGATCGACTTCCACCTTCTCCCCAAGCCCAACCAGCCACTTGACCACAACCGCCTCCGCCATCCCCTCACCCAGCGACGGAAGTCGAAAAGGATCTGCCATCAGCCTTCCTCCCCACTTTCTAGAAGTCTCCTTACCGAATCAATGATTTGGGTCACCGACGGCAAATACACGTCCTGGTTCCGCCGTAGGGGAACCGAAGCATCAAGGCCAGTAACCCGAGCCACCCGCCCTTTCAGATTAGAAAAACACTCTTCTTGAATCCTTGCCACGATCTCGCCAGCGAATCCCGAGGTCCTCTGTTCTTCCGCCACCACAACAGCTCGCCCAGTCCGGTTCACTGATTCTGAAACCCCCTCAATGTCGAGAGGTACCAAAGAGCGCAGATCGACCACTCCGGCCGAGATTCCGTCTCTTTCAAGGTTGTCGGCCGCATCACGGGTCTCTCGCATCATCGCTCCGTACGAGATCAGGGTTACGTCGGAGCCTTCTCTCTCCACCCGGGCTTTCCCTATCGGAACCTGGAACAATTCGTCCGGTACCTCTTCTTTCACTGTCCGATAGAGTCTCACTGGCTCCAGAACCACCACCGGATCGGGGTCTTCTACGGCCGCCATCATCAGGCCTTTGGCGTCATGAGGACGGGAAGGCGCCACCACTTTCAGACCAGGAACGTGGGTAAAGAGCGCTTCCGCGGAATCGGAATGCAGATCCCCGCCTCCAGTCCCAGCTCCGTATGGGATCCGAATCACCATTGGAGCCGAGAATCGGTGCCGGCTTCTAGAGCGGATTCGTCCAACGTGACCAATGATTTGTCCCAGAGCAGCGTATGAGAACCCCATAGACTGCACCTCGACGACTGGGCGAAGACCACCCACAGCCATCCCGAACGCTGCCCCTACCATCGCCGAAGCAGAGACTGGCGTTTCGATCACCCTTTGATTCCCATATTTGGCCAAGAGACCATCGGTGACTCGGAACAAGCCGCCCAGACGGCCGATATCCTCACCAATAAGCACCACATCCGACCGCACTTCGAGAGCCTGGTCCAGGACTTGGTTAATGGATTGGGCGAGCGTGACCACCGTCATGATCCCACCTCGACCCGAGAAGCGAAGACCGAATTCATTACCTCATCAACGGAGACCGGATCGTGATGAAGAGCTACCTTGGTTGCCCGGTCTATTTCGGCACCCGCCTGATCGTCGAGCCTCTCCTGCCACCTTAGGTCCCAACGATCGCGCTCTGAGAGATAAACCCTCACCCTCTCAAGAGGATCTTTCGCCTTCCACGCCTCCACCTCTTCTGAGCTTCGATACCTGGATGGATCGTCCATCACCGTGTGCGGGCCCACCCGGTATGTCACTGCTTCTATCAAAGTCGGACCCTTCCCGATCCTCGCCCTCTGAACCGCCTGATCCACCACCTTGAAAACCCCGAACAGATCGTTCCCGTCAACTTGAATCCCCGGTACTCCGTAGCCAAGAGCCTTCTCTGCGATGGATGCCGAAACCATGAGACCTTTCCCAGGAGTGGACAACGAGTAGCCGTTGTTCTGACAAAAGAACACAACCCCCAACTTGAAAAGAGCCGCCAAATTCAGGGATTCGTGAAAACCTCCGTCAGTGGTGGCTCCGTCTCCGAAATACGCGATAGCGACTCGCTCGTTGCCTTTGAGCCTTTCGGCCCATGCCAACCCGACTGCATGAGAAAGGTGACCGGCCACCGCGGTAGTTGGAGGCAAGACATTCACCCCTTCGGGAGAATGACCCCCGCGTTCATCACCAGCGTGCCATCGAAAAAGGAGATCCATCGGATACCCCTGCATCCACATCGCCGCCAGGTCCCGGTGCGACGGAACCAGCCAATCATCAGGCTCAAGGGCCGCCGCGCTCCCAACTTGGGCGGCTTCTTGCCCTTCGAATGGGTAGTACCCGGCGATGCTTCCCTGTTTCTCCAACGCCACCGCCCGCCGGTCGAATGCCCGCGCGAAAACCATCGCCTTATACAGCCTGCATGTCAGATCCAGGTCGATAGGCGGCTCTCCCAACAGGTTCCCCGATGGAGTCAGAATCTGAAGCATTCGCCCACAACAAGCGTAGCCCTAAACCCTCTTACACGGAATGCCTGACTCTCTCCCGAGCATGGGTCGATCGACCCATTTATCCCCGGAGCGGAAATCGTCAAGCCATCGACGATTCTTCGTTCAAAAGCTCCTCAAGCTCGTCCGCAGTCATCAAGACTTCGCGGGCTTTGGAACCGTGCGACGGGCCAACCACTCCCATTTGCTCAAGGGTGTCCATCACCCTCCCCGCTCGGGCAAACCCGATACGGAGCTTCCTCTGAAGCATTGACGTCGACCCCAGCTGAGACCGAACCACTTCCTCCATGGCCTGACGGACCAAGCGGTCTTCCTCGTCGTCCGTTTCTCCAGACCGAGACGAAACCGAGGCTGCAGCAGTCTCCAAGACTTCCTTGTCCCGGTACTGGGTCTCCTGCTGAGCCTTGACCCATTCGACGACCGCGTGAACCTCTTCCTCGCTCACCCACGCTCCCTGGATTCTCGCGGGGCGCGGCTCTTTCGCTGTGACCACCAACATGTCGCCCATCCCAATCAGTTTCTCTGCCCCGGACGAGTCGAGAATCACTCGACTGTCAGTCTGAGAAGTCACGGAGAAAGCCAGTCGAGACGGAATGTTGGCTTTGATAACACCGGTGATCACGTTGACCGAAGGTCGCTGAGTGGCCAGGACCAAGTGGATCCCTACGGCCCTCGCCATCTGGGCAATTCGCACAATCGAGTCCTCAACATCTTTCCCCGCAACCATCATCAGATCGTTCAGTTCATCGACGATGACAATGATGTACGGGAATCGGTCGAATTGGTCGACGTCAAGATGCCCAGCATCCAGCTTCAGCCGATACCCGATTATGTCGCGAACGTGAGCGTCTGCCAGGAGGTCGTAGCGTCGATCCATCTCTGCTACTGCCCATTTCAGGGCATCGTTCGCCTTCTTTGGATTGGTGATCACCCGAGTCAGAAGATGGGGTACACCGTTGTACTGCCCCAACTCGACCCGTTTGGGATCGACCATGATCAAACGGACATCGTCGGGATACGTCCTCATTAGGAGAGATGTGACGAACGAATTGATGCAGGAGCTCTTCCCTGCACCCGTCGCACCCGCAATCAAGATGTGCGGCAGTTCGGAAAGGTCAATCAAACGTGGAGCGCCATTGATGTCCATCCCGAGGCCAACCGAAAGCGGCCGTTCGTCTTCCTGGGCTTCGGGGCTACGAAGAATGTCGCCAAGGCACACGAGCCGGCGCTTCTTATTCGGGACTTCTATACCAATAGCACTCTTGCCAGGTATCGGAACCAACATCCTCACATCTGGAGTCGCCAATGCGTAGGCGATGTCGTGGGCCAGACTCTGCACCCGGTTCACTTTCACTCCCGGAGCCAGCTCGACTTCAAACCGTGTCACGGTCGGACCCGGGACAATCGTCGTCAACGTCGCGTCGACACCGTGTTGACGGAGCGTGTCTTCGAGATTCTCAGCGGTTTGTTCAAGCGAACGGCGATTCAGTTCGCCGCCGCCACCGAGATTGAGCAGGTCCAGAGGAGGCAACACGTAGTCGAGTTCGCCCATCTTCGGGATTGGTGTCGCTCGTTCGCCCTGGTCTCGCGCAGGACGCTCCCTTCTCCCCGGTCTTTTGCTTTCCTCTTTCGTCGATGACGCCGTCCCCGAAGGCACCTCTCCTGAACGACGCGGAAGACGCTCTTTGGGCGCCACGTGCCGCGGTTGGCTCTTTGTCGCTTCCGGCCGGGGTTCCCTCTGAGGGATCTCTGGAGCGATCCGCCTGATTGAAGTAACAACCCAGTGTTTCCCTGCCCTCAGCAACTCACCAAATGCCAGGAACATCTCCTTCACCGTCGACCTGGTGAGGATCAGAATCCCCAAAGTGAGAATCGAGACCAGAACCACGAAAGCGCCCCAAACCTCCAGAACACGGAACAAGGGAAACGCAATCAGAGATCCGACGGCTCCCCCTCGCTCCCGAACGAACTCGACTCCCTGGGCCAAATAGGCCGAGCCCGTGAGCAAATGGAAGATCCCCAGAGAGGAAAGAAATACGATCGAAGAACCACCGATCATCCGACCCGTCGAACCTTTGTGGTGACCGATCACCAGAGAGATCCCCAGCGCTACGAGGCCGAAAGGCAAGGCATATCCCCACATGCCAAATAAGAGGGTCGCTCCGTCTTTGAGCCGGACGCCTCCTGGACCGGCGCTCCCCACGAACGCGAGACCGAAGATGATCCCTAAGACAATCAGAACAAAGCCCCAGAAGTCGTCTGGTTGGCGTTTCAGGCGCTCCCGGAAAGACGACAGTGCCGAGCCCAGCGTTCTCGGAGGCGCCGCCTTCTTCCGATTGTTGGTTTTCGATCTCGTGTTCGACGCCCGAGTCCGCCCTTTCGTCCCCCGGCGGGTGGGAGTCTTCTTCGCCATATGACCTCCGACAGTACACAACCGACCACTGTCAGCCAAGGAACCTGACGTCTAGTCGGCTCTCATAGTTCCATTATCACTGGGAGAACCACTGGATTTCGCGAGGTTTCGGCACGAATCACCTGAGACACCGCCCGCTTCACCAGTTGTTGCGCGTCAAAGAGGTTGAAACCTTCCCCCAGCTGGTTCTCAACGGCAGAAGTCACAGCGGCGGCTGCCTTCGACAGCAGGTCACCCGGGTCATCCATCATCCCATGACTGTCCAGATCAGGACCGTACGCGAGAGACCCAGTTTGATGGTCGACCCCCAGAGTCACCACAACCACGCCCTCCTCTGCCAAACGGCCGCGATCTCGAAGGACTGCCCTCTTCACATCCCCCAAGCTGGAACCGTCAAGGTAGACGTACCCGGCTTCAACAACCCTTCGGTCGACCGTGGTTTCGTCGCCACTGAGATTCACTCTGTCGCCGGATTCCAAGACCTCGACCCATGGAACCTTCATCTGACGGGCAAGTGCAGCATGAGCGTGAAGATGGCGGTACTCGCCATGGACTGGTACAAAAGCCTGCGGACGGATCACATTGAGAAAAGTAAGGAGTTCATCACGAGCTGCGTGCCCTGACACATGAACCTGAGCATTCCTTCCATGGAAAACCCGACCACCTAGCCGTAACAAACGGCTTATGACTTTGCTTACCGCCGCTTCATTACCCGGTATCGGAGTAGCCGAGATGATCACAGTGTCTCCCGGCTGTACTTTCACGAAGCGGTGTCTGCCCAGAGCAATCAGAGACATTGCCGCGAAAGGTTCTCCCTGACTTCCCGTCGTAATAAGGAGTTGTTGATCCTCCGGCAACTCCAGAAGATCAACAATATCGAGAAGGTCGTTTGAAGGAATCTGGAGCCGCCCAAGAGACATCGCAACTTCGGCGTTTCGTTGAAGAGAACGTCCGAAGAATGCGATCTTTCGTCCCGCTGCCAGACCACCGTCGATCAGCTGCTGGATTCTGTGCATGTGAGAAGCGAAACAAGCAGCCAGGACCCGACCAGGAGCCTCTCTGATGATGGCCGCAATCGGAGCTCCCAAGGAGCTTTCCGAAGGCACAGAACCCGACTGCTCTGCGTTGGTGGAGTCCGCCATTAGGAGCCGAACCCCTTCCCTCCCTAGTTCGGCAAACGCGGGAAGATTCGTCGGATTCCCATCAACAGGGATCTGGTCCAACTTGAAGTCGCCGGAATGGACAACGAGGCCTTCCGGAGTCTGTATGACAACAGAACAAGCATCGGGTATCGAATGGGTCACCCTCAAGAACTTGAAACGGAACGAACCGTGGCTGACCCATTCGTCCATCGCTACCGGTCGGAGATCGGCGTCAATTCCCATCTCCTCAATCCTCCCGCGTCCCAAGGCGAGGGTGAATTCGTTGGCATAGACCGGGACGTTGACGTCCTTCAGGAAGTACGAGAGGGCTCCAATGTGATCTTCATGTCCATGAGTGATGAGGACACATTCGATGTCGTCAGCTCTCTCAATCAGCCAGGACCAGTCGGGGAAAACTAGGTCGACACCGAGCATCTCCTCTTCCGGGAACATCAGACCCACGTCTATCAGGCAGATCTTCCCATCGATTTCAAGCGCAGCGCAGTTGCGCCCGACCTCTCCCAGACCACCGAGGAAAGTAATAGAGACGCTCACCTGAGGGAAGCCATTGCGTCAATCACTGCTTTGACCGTGCTTTCCGTTGCGGCAGTCAGAGGGAGCCTTGGATCACCCACAGATTCCCACAACACGTTCAAGGCGCCTTTGACCGGAATCGGGTTGGACTCGACAAAGCATGCG
>CAYTVW010000027.1:0-12393 GCA_964441865.1 uncultured Acidimicrobiaceae bacterium | reverse complement strand
TTCTTCCCTTTGAGTGTCAAACCCCGCCGGGCGTTCCGAACAGGAAAAATACGAGAAATGGTTCCGACGCTCCCGGTACTCCGTCTTGTGGAATATCACCCCGTCTTGAATCTCTACTTCACCGGTATTGAAGTTCCTCTGGAAGTTCGACGAGTCATCGAGAGCATCCCACAAAGCGAACTCCACGGATGTGAAAAGGGACAGATGGGCAGGTTGTGACCGGTCGTTCGTCACCACGCAATCCCAGATTTCAAGGTCTTCACCGAGAGGGACGAAATACTTCGTCTCTGTAGTTATCTCGCCGCGGGTTCCAGAGATGATCGTGTATCCCATGCCGTGACGGCAAGAGTATTCGTCGAGTTTCTTCCGCACCGGTTGCCAGCTAGGAGACCAGTAATCGCCATCGGAGTTGTCGCGTACATAGATGTATCGTCCGCCAAAATCGAAGGGAACGTTGTTGTACCGATAACGAGAGATTCGCCGAAGTCGAGAGTCTTTGTAGAAGGAGTACCCACCAGCCGTATTCGAGATGAGTCCGAAATAGGCTTCTGATCCCAGGTAATTCAGCCAGGGGAGAGGCGTGTCGGGTCTCTCGATCACATACTCCCTAGCTTCATCGTCGAAATGTCCGTAACGCATCACAACTCCTTCTCCCCGGGCGCCATTCCACTCTCACCGCGGCCGGTTGGCGATCAAGAAACGTTAGTCGACATGGAGCGACGTGGTTCTGACAACTGGGACGAGATCTCGTAGAACGTTCAAAGGAACGAGTCAACCGACACCCAATCTGTCCTTCCCGTGATGAAACCACCCATTTCGTGTGTTCCGCTCTCAAGAAGCGTTATCGTCAGAGCATGTTCCCTCATGTCGCAGACTATCTAAGAGAGACCAAAACGCTCCCTGCAACTCCCGGACTCAGCGCCGCAGCGTGCAATCTGAACCCGGCTGGAGGCGCGGCCGCCCAAATAGACCAAATAGACGATCGGATTGAACGGCTCGGGTTAGCGGTCGAAGCGCTCTGGGAGATTCTGAAACGGAGAGGCGTCACAGAACCAGAACTCGATGCCGCACTCACTAGGGCGCTTGAAGCTCGTTATGAGGCTGAGAAGGAAGTGATCGTCTGTCCGGCCTGCGGATCTCGTGCCCCGGAAGCCCGAGACACCTGCCAGATATGCGGTGCCCAGATTCCGGGAAGGTGACCCTTTAGGCAACCCTCGATCCGAATCACTCCACAACCTCAACCGTCCCGAGGAGAGATCTTGTCTATCTCTTTCAACTCGTCATCGGTGAAGGAGGGACTATCCACCGCATTAAGGATCTCTTCGATCTGAGCCCACTTGCTGGCTCCTATAAGAGCTGAAGTGATCCGGGAGTCCTTGAGTATCCAAGAGATTGCCATCTGAGCCAGGGACTGGCCTCTCCCTTTGGCGATCTCGTTGAGGGCCCTTACCTTCGAGAGGTTCTCTTCACTGAGGAGGTTTTGGTTGAAGGAGTCGGATTTGGCGGCTCTGCTGTCTGGGGGAATCCCTCCAAGATACTTGTCGGTTAGGAGTCCTTGATGGAGAGGGGAGAACACAATGCACCCCAAGCCTTCTTCTTCCAGGACATCCAACAGCCCTCCTTCTGGCCAACGATTCAGGATCGAATACGAGGGCTGATGAATCAGCGCGGGAGTCCCCATCTCGCGAAGGATCCTCGCCGCTTTCCGTGTCTCTTCTGGGCCATAAGAAGAGATTCCCACATAAGTCGCCTTCCCACTTCGCACCGCGTAATCCAACGCTCCCATGGTTTCTTCAATGGGTGTGGCAGGGTCAAAACGATGAGAGTAGAAAATGTCGACATAGTCCACCCTCAACCGCCTGAGACTCTGGTCAAGGCTCGCTCGCAGGTACTTCCGAGATCCCCATTCGCCGTAAGGGCCATTCCACATCCAGTAACCCGCTTTGGTGGAGATCACGAGCTCATCTCGATACGCCTTGAGATCACGGGACAACAACGTCCCCAGGTTCTCTTCGGCAGACCCCGCTGGCACTCCGTAGTTGTTGGCCAGATCGAAGTGGGTTATACCAGAATCGAACGAACGCAGGATCATTCGGCGACCTTCTTGGGTGAGAGCGTCACCTCCGAAGTTGTGCCAAAGGCCTAAGGAGATCTTGGGGAGGTCGAGACCACTCCGGCCGCAACGACCATAAGAAGACTTTTCGTAGCGGTCTTCAGCGGGTAGGTACATGTGTGTCTCCGTTCAGGAGTGGACTACGTGAAGGGCTATGTCCCTGTGGAAATCCGGGAGAGGAATCTCGCAGTTTCCAGTTTCGGGACAATCAATCTCAAAGGAGTCGTACCATTCTCCCGTCCAGGTGTCGTATGGCATCACGTCCCATTTTCCGGGCATCATATTCTGGACTTCAATCACAGCACCCGACCGCATCCCTTCAAACGCGCTCTGCTCGCGTACGGGGAGACCCTCCATCGAGTAGTCCTGAATCCAGATAACACCACCGGTTCCGACGACTCCCCATCCGCGAACTTCGGGATCATTCATCGTGAATTCCAAAGCTTCCGGGTTGTAAACCGCCATCGGGATGCCTTCGATGAATTCAGAGAAGCGAGCCATATCGGCTGCCATCTCCTCGTCGAAAGCCCCGTATCCGTATTGGTCGTTCCACTCAATAGGCGACGCAGCCGCACCTGCGCCCAGCGTACCCCACAGGGAGTTGTGGAGAGCTTCTGGGTAATACTGCTGGCCTCGCATACCCCACTCTCCGATCCAGTTCGGTTTAGCTTCGCGTTCCCACATGAGACGACTCCATTCGGCCATGAAGGTGGTCGCTTCAGTTGGGTCGTCTGTGAGCTGTTCGTAGACGTGCATTTGTGGCGCGTCCATAACGGCATGTGCCTCAGGCCAGTCGTAGCCGCCTGATCCGCATGCCGTGGTGGGATGACGCCAAGGATCATGCTCCTGGAAATAGGCGTTGAGCCTTTCGTGCCAGTTGTCCCTCTCCTCGTAAACCTCGGAACCGTTGATCTCGGTCATCGTCTGCCACATCACAATCGCTCGGCTGTAGGCCCACCTGGCGATCGTGTATCTATAGAAGTTCTCTTGCCACGCCAAAGATTCAGGGTCTACGAAGAAGCCCTCAATCGTGACAAGCTTGGAGAATCCGTTCCTCTGCCAAAGATCGTTCTGCCAGGGATGCTTATCAGTCCGGAGAAGTTGATGCTGCCAGATCGTGTAGGCGAGAGTGATGTCGTATTCCTCGGCTTCTCGGACGACTCGGTCAATCATCTCCACAGCCGCGCGGTCGTAATCGTCGTACTTGTTCGAGATGAAGTTGTGGTTCCACAGAGGCCACCACATCTCGTAGTTCTCGCCGATCTCTTTCATCGCGTTCATCTTCACAAATCCGTCTTCGGTCAAGCCCCCAAAAGACATCCGAAGATCAGCATGACCTCGGCCGTACCAGGGAGTCCCGTCCGAATACACGAAGTACCTCGGACTGAGGTTTGGATCGACCCAGGACCCCGGATACAGATATCCGTGGTGATCGGATTCGACCGCGGAGAAAGTCCCCGACACTGGTTCAGAGGTGCCTCGGGCGTCGGTGACTACGGCTGAATACTCCCATTCTCCCGGAATCGGCGCGGAGAACCTGATTTTCCAGGCGCTTCGTGCATCCCAGAACCCAGGAACCTGCATCTCTCGTCCGTCGGGACCAGTGAACACGGCATCCAGTTTCACCTCACGCTGATCGAAAGGGTTCTCGTACTCGGCTTCAAGAGCGACTGTCAACTCATAGAGTTCGAACGTCGGGATCTCATCTCCCGCTTCGGTTACCTCGACAATGGTCGGACGAGGTTCTTCCTGAGGCATGGTGCTGGTCGTTGTGGTGGTCGAGTTGTCACACGAGACAATCGAAGTGGCGACCAAAAGCGCAAAGGTTGCCAACGGGAATCTACGCATCTTGACTCCTGAGATATGAAAACGGTTGCTTGATAGTAGACATGTCTCCCGAGCCCGGTGCGACCGTTGGACAGAAGTTAGGTGTCCACACCGAACTCGGAGACAGTTATTCCTCGCCTAGAGCTCCCGCTCCAGCCCGTTCAGCCAATATCTACCAGGAATGCCGATTGCCAAGCAGGACGAGTCCTCGTGACTCCTTCGGGGTGATTGATTACAAGCGGTTCAAACCGATCGGGGGCTTGACCTTCGTCGAGAATGGCTCGCCATTCTTCGTCAGTGAGCCGCCCGTCCTCTTGCGGCCGCCAGAACTCGTAGTAGGAGAACACTCCTCCTTCGGCGATCTGCCACTGTCCCTGGTCATCCGGGACTAGGACCAGAATTCTGTCGACTCTCCCCGTCCCGATTTCCAGGAAACTCGAAGTGCTCCGGGCGATATCGGCGATCAGGGCGTCGTCCACATCATCGAAGAAGGCACCTGCGTTCATTGGATCGCTCTCGGTGGCAATGATCCAGAGAGCTTCGAGATCTGAACTAATCGATCCGAGCCAAGTGTTGTCGGAGTCCGAGATGGGCTCTCCGGCAAGTTCCTCTTCAGCTATCCGTCCCAGGCGGTCCAATATCTCCGTCAGGCGATTGAGGAGTTCTTCGTCTTCCTGTGTGAGTAACCCTCGCGCGTCGAGTCCGTCACGAAGCAGGGTCGCCACCTGGGAGATTCTCTTAAACGCTACGGGGTCCGGCTCAACCCAATGACGAGGCTCCAGCTCGTACCAATCGCCCCCTCCCTCAGCAAAGAATGCCTGCTTGGCATAGAGAAGAGTGTCGTGTTTGAGCTCGGTGTAAGAGCCAAGCCCTGTCATAAGGTCTTTCGCTTCCCAAGCCTCCGAACGCATGAATTCTGGATATGCGACACCTTTCTTTGACCATTTCGCGGCGAGGGCGTACATCCAGGCGTCGTAGACAGTCCCGGACCATTCCGCTGAACCCCGCGTACTGATCAGTTCCCGCAACGCGGCCATTTGTCGTTCGTAATTCAGGTATATCGGTTCGTCCGCTTCGCGCTGGATTTCCAGGGCTAGATCGGATCCAATTGCGGCCGCCACGTCGAGAGGAGAAACCATCACGCGTTGCTTCCCGAGTTCCCCAACATTCGGCCAACCCATTTGGTCCAACAGATACGAGTCGATAACGAATCGAGCTCCCATCAGTCTCACCGACGCGTCTTCGGGATTAATCCCGACTCTACGAGAATCCGAGAGGGCGTCGCCGATCTGTATCACTGTGTCGTCGGGGGAGAGAAGAGACGGATTCGTCAGGTTTCCCGGAACAGCGACATCCGCCGCGTCTTGAGCCTCCAATGGCGTGTAATCGTCCGCCAAACCGACCATGAACCCGGTGGCTTCATAAATCTCTTCCCAGTCAGATGCGAGTTCGGGATCGGAAAGGACCGCGTTACCCGCGAATAACCCAATCAAAAGAGCATCTGGCTCACTGATATGGAATCCGAGCTGTCCGAGCATCGACATCCCTCGGAAGTATCTTTCCAGCTCCGAATTCCGGGTGTAATGGCCCCTCGGTCGGTATTGGGTGTAGTCAACGCAGAAAGCCGCCGACACTGCCGGGTTGCATTCCCTGACGCCCACCACCGGAGACGTGGTCATTTCTGTGGCAGCCATTGCTAATGCCACTTCTTCTTGGGCAAGCTCTCCCAAAGGTGACACATCATGTCCAAGCACAGAAGCGACCGACTCCCAATACTGAGCAGCACGCGACGCTGCGTCGGAGTAGTCGGTTCCGTCCGCAGTCGCCTCGAACTCCCTTGCATTCTCCAACGCTCCGAGGGCGAGATGATCCAGTTTCGGGAGAAGAACATCCTCCTCCGTGTTCCTGAGGATCTTGGAGAAGGCCAGATGGAGGAAGTGATAGGCGGTGTCCGAAGTCACGAACACGGCATGGTTGTCGTAATCACTTGGGCTATAAGCGTTCTGGAACAGTGCCGTCCATGCCGGCACTACCACGAATCCTTGTTCCAGCAGTCGCGATCCGATTTCAGGATTGGACGAAAGCAGCGATTCAACATAAGGAGAGTATCGAACGGTCCCCATCGATGTCGGCGATGGTGGCCCGGAGAACGCGTTACTTTCGTCTAGGAGTGGGATCATCTCAAACGGAGCGAATCCCGCGATACCAAGCGGCATTCTTCCCGATAAAACTTCAATGATCTCGGGTGATGTGTCAGGCGATATGGTCGTAGAAGTGTCGCCGGTTTCGGGCGACGTTGTATTTGTAGTGGCATCGGAGGTGCAGGCTCCTAGCAGTGAGATCCCCAACAAGAGAGCGATTAGTTTTCGCATCAAATTCCTCCGAGACAACAAACGTGGACGACAGGCAATTGGTTCCCGATTTCGAGGCTACTCGTCTTTGATCAATGCTGGTGACAACAGACCATCTCCATTGAGTTCGACACAAACCGGTGTGCCGTCCCCCGGAATCTCCCTTGACCCGAAGAAACCGAAGTCTGCCCATTCGAGGACCGCGTAGCTGTTGACTGCCGGATCGTCGAGTTCCGAATATCCCGCCAGGAGAAAGTCTCCGCACCCTTTTAGTGTTTCGATCGGCTGGAGAAGAGTCCCGGCCACCCAGATCTGCCTCAGGTCGCCGAGATCGTACAAACCAAGGTGGGCAGAGAATCCTCTGTGATCAGTCCACGAAGATTCTCTCCAGATTTCGTTGACCGAGGTTCGTCGGAACTCCCTTCTGAAAGAGATCGCTAAATCGGTCTCTCCATCTCTGTTGAAGTCACCAATCACCGAAGCCCGCACCTCATACGCCTCGGGCCAATCCTTTGGGATCTCTACTGGCGTCCCGACTTCAGCGTCCGCATCCATCACGCGGTCCAGACTCCACCATTCAAGATCGAGGGATACGGCATTACCGGCGGGGGAGTCCCATTCTTCGAACCGTACCCTTCGGTCCGGGCATCTCGTGCTCCCTATGCGGTGGGCGACTACTCCGCTCCCGGTCACCAATACCTCCAACAAAGCACCCCGTTGAGTCTCCGGTTCGTTCTGGTCGAACACCAGATTCCCAAGACTCGTCGCGACCACTGTCGGTCTCCCGTCGTTGTCGGGGTCAATCACTTCGACGGGGTGGACAACATGTGGCCCGTGTCCCCATACAACATCGACGCCCTCGAAAGCGAGAGTCTGTGCGACATCACTTGTGACTCCATCCGACTCGGTCTGGTATTCCGTACCACCATGGATCGATACGAATACGACATCCGCCTTAGTCTGGGCTTCTCTCACCGAGGCCAAAGACGTTTCTTCATCCCAGTGAGCGATCCCGGGACCGTCCCCTGCCTTGACTCCGGATTGGGAGACATCAAATGCCAAAAACGCCAAACGAAGACCCTTCCGTTGAAGGATCACCGGCTCATTGGCTTCAATACTGCTAGGACCGCCTCCAATCGCCACTATTCCCACCTTTTCTAGGGCGTCGATCGTCTCGGAAATGGAGTCTCTGCCTGCGTCTCCAGCGTGGTTGTTCGCGATTGACATCAGATCGAAACCCGCCTGATTCAAATATGCCGCCGACTCCGGTTCCGCCTCCAATTGGTGGGGATTGGCGGTCTTGTGCGTTTGCACGGTCAGAGGCGATTCCAGGTTTGCTACCGCCAAATCTGGTTGAGTCAGAACGAAACGGATCTCGCGAAACACCGATTCTGGATCCGACTCCAGCACCTTCCCAACCGATCTTCCCAACATCACATCGCCACCGAAGACGACCCGAACAGGCGGGGGAGGGGAGTCTTCGTCATTTAGAACGATCACCGAAGAGGCCACACAAGAGAGAAGACCCGCAGCCAACAGGTAACGAGACTTGGATTTCATCTGTGGTTCTCCGTAGCTGTGGATGCCATCACAACGCTACGAGCGTCGAAAGAGTTCAAGTGAGATTCTTTCTTTGCGATCCATTCTTATCGGAATTCTCGTTGTCTTCGGTATCCGATCGAGATGAACCCTCCATAGGAATGTGGCCCGACTCCAATCTCTCTAGTCATGTAGCTATTCTCCAGCTATCACAACGCAATTCAAAGCCCCTACCGGCCAAGGGAGACAACGATGACATTCCGGAGATCTCACAGGAGCTTTTCTCTCAATTCTGCGCCTGTCTTGTTGGCGATAGGCCTGGTAGTGGGTGCATGCGGCGCCGCTTCTGACACGACCACAACCCCTACTACAAACGCCCCTTCAGATGGACTCACTATCCGCCTAGTGGACACTGAGGCTACCCCCGAGACACGATCCCTATTCGTCTACCTCAACGACATCCGAGGTGAGGGGATTCTCTTCGGACACCAGCACGCCACTACCTACGGACTCACAATCGGAGATTTCGACGGGACCCAGTCGGATGTCAAAAACGGAGTCGGTTCACACCCGGCCTTGTTCGGGTGGGACACCCTCTCGATATATGGTCACGAACGCCCCGGCTACACCGAACAGAGTGTCGAAGAAAACATCGCTGCCTTGGCCGGAGTCATCCAACAGGCTCACCAAGCAGGCGGGATCATCACTATCAGCACCCATCCTTGGAACTTCCTCACTGGGAACGACTTCTATGACGCTACTTCCGGAGTCGTGACAGCGATCCTCCCCGGCGGAGACAAGAACGGGGAATTCAATGAGTACCTTGACGATATCGCGACCTTGGCGACATCGGTGACGGATAAGGAAGGAAATCCGATTCCCCTCATATTCCGTCCTTTTCACGAGAACAACGGATCTTGGTTCTGGTGGGGAGCCTCCCAGTGCACGTCGGGGGAGTACAAGGAACTGTATCGATACACAGTTGAGTATTTGCGAGACACCAAAGGAGTCCACAATCTCCTTTATGCCTACTCCCCAAACGGATCTTTCGGTGGCAGTGAAGAGGATTACCTTCGTACCTACCCGGGTGACGCTTTTGTGGACATTCTTGGTTATGACCGCTATGACGATACGGCGGGATCCGAAGGATGGCTCTCCGCTACCGTCACAGATCTAGCCATGGTCGCAAGGCTGGCTGACGAGAGAGGGAAGGTCTCTGCTTTCACCGAATTCGGCGTTAGCGGGGCCCTCAAACCGAACGGTTCCAACCCGAATTTGGATTGGTTCACCGATCTTCTGGCTGCGATCAAATCCGACCCCGACGCGTCGCGCTCTGCCTACATGCAGACGTGGGCGAACTTCGATGTCACTCAGTATTTCGTTCCATTCCCAGCGTCTGGTGAAGTTGAAGAACATGAGCTCCTCGCTGACTTCAGAGAGTTTTTCCAAGATCCCTACACGTTATTCGCCGGAGAACTCGAGAACGTATGGACGCGATCCGATATCACCACTTCACCACATCCGCCAATCTTGAGAATTGTCTCTCCTCCTTCTCAAGTCCGGATTCTCGACCCCACCTACACAATCAGGGCCAAGCTTGACAATGCTGTAGCAACCCGAGTCTTTTTCACATTGGGAGAAAGCGATCAAGAATTCGAACTCACCCTCTCCGAATCCGGCTACTACGAAGGGGAGTGGGAGATAGGGGAGGATCGCCTCAACAACCAATCAGAGGTCATCACGGTTGTCGCAGTCCTCGACACAGAAGATCTCGCAGAAGGGCAAATCTCATTCGAGTCTTCCGTGATATTGGGGGAGAAGCCAGCAATGCCCTTGGGAATGGTCGACAATTTCGAGGGATATTCAGATGACGCCTCTCTTCGCGATGAATACACGATCTACCAGTCGAACACCATTTCTCTTGTCAAAGATCACATCGGTGAAGGCTCGAACGCACTCCGCTTCGAATACGACTTCACTAACCAGGAGTACACAGGGGTTGGACGACGAATCGACCAGGATTGGTCTTCTTTCGGGGGAGTCCGCTTTTGGTATCAGCCCGACGGTAACGATCACCGCCTAGTTCTCCAGATGGTGGCCAACGGGTATTACTTCGAGGCTTACCCTTCGATGGCAGGGACCGAACCCGGATACATCGAGATTCCCTTCTCGGACTTCCGTTCTGCTCCTTGGGACACCTCAAATCTCGAAAAGCTCGTAGAGGAAACAGACCTCAAGGCGGTCACGGAGTTCAACATCTACATCAACCAAAACGTCGAGGTTGACTCCCAAGCCGGGAACTTCATCATTGACGACATCCAAGCAATAGAGTGAGGGACTAGAAGACCTCTTATTGTTTGCCCCTGAAAGGTGAATCGGATGCGCAACACGCTTGAGAACGTCGCCAAAGACGCTTCAGCGGCCGCTGAGGCCGCAGCGGAGGCAGGGCTCCCCGTCCTGGTCCTTAGGTTCAGTGAGACCTCAAGGTCTTTGCTTCCCAAGAACGGCAGTCTCGTGGAGAAGTTGAGCTTCGGAATTCAGGGAGTCGAGGACACCCTTCTCTACAAGTTCGATTCTCTGATCCCCGATCTGAAACGTCCCGAGCATTTCGTTGCAGTGTTCAGGAGAGTCTGAAAAGACTCCTCACCTCCCAGATCTCATCTGTTAGAAGGCTCTTGGGAAGATCCCAGTTCAAGAAATACTGAACGACTTCGCAACTTGACATAATGTAGATTATGGGCGCTACAGATATCTCTCGCCGATTCCGATATTCGTAACGATTGTTAACCAGCCTCGGCAATTGCCGACCTGAGTATTAACCGAGAACAGGCGGGCCATTATGGACCTGGATATCAAAGCTACCGGAAGAATCAACCTAACCTTTGCCAACGGTTACGTGTACACCTTTGATCAAGGTGTCGGTCGCTTCCGCATGCGCACGGACGCCAAAGGACGGAGTGACGTTGTGTCGCCTACACAGCTCGTCTTCATCGACACCCCGGAAGGCACCGGCTACAGCTTCGACCAAAGAGCCCAGAAGTTCCTCTACCGGATGGTCGACGACATCATGGAAACCCTACCTGACGGAATCGTGGTGATACCGACCGAAGAGGGATACTTGGACTTCGACCAAGACAACCATCGGTTCCTACAGTAACGCCGCCATTGCGTCACTGTGACTTATATCCCTTAGTCTGACGACCCAATTGCCTTCGGTTCAATCCGGGTACCCTTAACCTCTCCGAGGACAAGCCCGAGACCTTCAACCGCCTCAACCACATCCTTCGCATTCTTCGCCATCGCCAGATCGCTCTCAGCGTCTTGCCACGCAATCTCGATCCGATACAACAAATCTCGAAGCGTCTCAAAAGACTCTCGACTCAGAAGCACATCGTCTTGGCCGAGAGAATGAGCCTCGGCAATCTTCCTTGCCTCATATGCACGCTGACGGTGTGATCGTCGACAATATTCCTGCGGCCTCCCGGGCCCCGGTGGAGGGACAAACGCCCCCCCACACCACCGACATTTCTTAAAGAGTTGCGTCACGGTGACGTATTATACACCAGTCCCTCAATCGGCATTGGTCTTGATCAAGACCGGAAGCGAAGGAATACTCCCGGCCCCCAGATTGTTCAAGTGAATGTCCTACAGTTCGGGAGAAAGCAATGGCCACTACTGACCTTACGATTGACACCTTCGAAGATGTTATAAACCAGAACGAAATCGTCCTGGTTGACTTCTGGGCAGAATGGTGCGGACCGTGCAAGTCTTTTGCACCCACGTACCATCAACTGAGCGAGGAGCACGCTGACGTGTTTTTCGGGAAGGTCGACACCGAAGATCAGCCGGAGCTCGCAGCTAGCTTCGGAATTCGCTCGATCCCCACTCTGATGGCATTCAGAGACCGAATCCTCCTATACGCACAGCCTGGAGCTCTCCCCCGCTCTGCTCTCGCAGATCTGATTCAACAGGTCAAAAACCTCGATATGGAAGAAGTCAAGCGAGACATCGCAGCGAAGTCCAAGTAACTTTCAAATCCAAGATCCCGGGGTGAACGCCCCGGGATCTTCGTATAAATGCCATCGGGCGAGACCCTTCCATTCCGGGGCTATTTCTCGCCGCCCCGCCAATCCCAGGGAGGATCCTCCCACCGATGCTCAGCCTCGTCGGACCGAGACCCCCATTGCCACCCGAAAGACCACTCGATCGGATCCAGGGAGCCAGTCTCTTTCGAATCCCATCGTGAACCGACGGTAGAGCTCTCATAGACGAGGACACCCGGAGCCGAAGTGGTCGCTAATCGCCAGATTGCCTGACGTGTGAGTTGCCCCGACTCAGCTTCAAAAGTCAGTCGAAGCTCGTAAGGCACCTGAGCTTCGACATACCGAACATAGACATCAAAAGAAGAGACTCTTGAAGAGACTTCGATCCCAGGAATCCTCGCCAGAGCACGGAGCATCACTGATCTCCGAGTCGGAGCGTTCACCGAGTCTGACATGATTTTGGCAACCGAGCTCAGAAGCTGTTGCGGTGTGGCTTGTTGCTGGCCACGAGCATCAGCCG
>CAYTVW010000026.1:0-12492 GCA_964441865.1 uncultured Acidimicrobiaceae bacterium | reverse complement strand
TGGGGGAACCTCTATCGAATTACGACCGTGTACGCGAAGCGATCAGACGGATCATTGAGGAAATGGGGTTCTCGGCTCGTTCGATAACTGTCTCCACTGTCGGAATTGTCCCGGGGATACTCAGGCTCGCCGACGAACCGTGGCCTTTGAATCTCGCGATAAGCCTCCATGCCGCTGACAACCGGCTTCGATCGCGCCTAGTACCGATCAACGATCGTTACCCACTGGAGGACGTTGAGTGGGCCGCGGCGCGATATTTCGAGAAAAAGAGGAGACGGATATCAATCGAGTGGACGTTGATCGACAGGATCAACGACACTCTCGATCAAGCAGAGAAGCTGGCGGCAATCGCAACAAGGCTCCGAGCCCACGTGAATGTGATACCAATGAACCCAACCCCCCGGTCGTCGTATCGCCCCTCCAGCCCCGAAAGAATCCGGGCATTCGTTTCGAACCTAGAGCGGATGCGAGTAAATGTGACGGTGAGAGAAACCAGAGGACGAGGTATAGACGCGGCCTGTGGCCAACTCCGTGCGCAGGGAGCGGATCCGCCAATTGGGCGTTCGGTTCACCGTTCAAGCGGGAGCGACACCCGAGACAGCTAACGAGATTCGAGGATAGGCCATCCCCCAGACTCTCCTGCCAGCAAGGCATTCCTCGATAGCCATCCCCCGCAACTCGCTCGCCGGACCCCCAACGCGGAACGACACTGGTTAGTAATCGATCCCCTTCTTCGCTGCGAAACCAGAGTCGAATGCGTGACGAATGTTCCTCATCTCAGTCACTGTGTCAGCGATCGCGACCAACTCGTCCGGGGCATCTCGCCCCGTGATCACTATCGATACTCTGGCTGGCCTCTCCATGATCGCCGATACGACATCGGAGACATCAATCCATCCCCAGTTGATCGGATAGGTGATCTCATCCAGGATCACCAGTTCGTTTTCACCCGAAGCAATGATTTCTGCCGCGGCACCCCAAGCAGCAGCCGCGAGTTGTTCGGAACGCTCGAGATCAGAAGAATCCCAGGTGAACCCATCACCGAGCGTCCACCATTCGACACCGAGAATCCGAGCGGCCTTCTCTTCTCCCGTCTGCCAAGCAGCAGACTTGATGAACTGGATTACTGCGGGTTTCCATCCGTGGCCGACAGCCCGGACCATCATCCCGAAGGCAGCCGTAGACTTCCCTTTCCCATCTCCTGTGTGAACCAAAACCAAGGATTCGACTGGTCTCCCGCCTTTCGGAGGTGGCTGGGTTGGTGGAGTGCTCTTATTCACTCTTGATCTCCGATCGTCTTCTACCGTTGAGGACATCCACCCCGTGGACGGGGATAACAACGATTTTCCCGTCAATCCGCTGATCGACCTCCACTACCGCACCGTAATACCGTCGGATATTCTCAGGCGTAACCACTTCTTCGGCGGAACCTTCCGCCACGATCTTTCCTGAAGCGATGAGCACGAGCCGATCACAGAATTGTGAAGCAAGCGTGAGGTCGTGCATCGCCGAGACCACTGTGAGCCCTCGACTTCGTCTAAATGAATCCACCAACGCCAGAGCATGTTGACCGCGACCAATATCCAGTGAGTTAGTCGGCTCATCAAGAAGGAGAAGGGGTGCATGCTGAGCGAGAGCTCGAGCCATCACAACCCGCTGAGCTTCGCCTCCGGACAGGGAATCGATAACGCGGCCACCAAGGTGCTCGACATCAAGAAGGGCCAACGATGACCGGGCGAATTCGATGTCTTCCGGCGCTTCTCTACCGAGGCGGCCAAGGTGCGGGGTCCGCCCCAACAGCACATAGTCAATAACTCTCATCCCCTGCGGGTGAACGGGTCGTTGCGGCACAACTGCAACATTCTTGGCCAGCTCTTTCGCAGAAAATTCGGACGCATCCCGGCCATCTAGCTCGATACGACCTTCAAAACGCACCTGCCCGGCTACGGCCTTCAACAATGTCGTTTTCCCCGCCCCGTTCGGACCGATTATCCCCATCCATTCTTCTTGTTCGACCTTCACGCTCACTCCTGAGACGAGAAGACGTTTCCCCGCTTTCACCGAGACCGATTGAAGACATAAGGGGCTCATAGGGCTCTCCCCGATGTTCTGAGGATCACTGCAAAGAACGGAGCGCCCAACGCTGCGGTGACCACACCAATCGGAAGCTCGGCCGGGGCTAGCGCATTCCGGGCTCCAAGATCGGCGAGGATCAGAAATGCCGCTCCCGCGATCGCCGAGAGTGGGAGCAACGATCGATGGCTAACACCGGTTAGCAGCCGAACCGTGTGGGGGACGATGATCCCGACAAAACCGATCAGGCCCGATACTGATACCGCCGCCGCGGTGGCCAAAGTGGCAGCCAAGACCAATATGAGTCTCGAACGTTCAACGTTCACACCCAGAGAAACCGCTTCCTCGTCCCCTACCGCCATCACATCGAGAACCCGCCGATACAGGAGGATCACGATCCCACCCACCAAGGCGTATGGAAGAAGTCGAAGTATCTCCGACCACCCCGATGTAGCCAGTCTCCCGAGAATCCAAGAATAGACCTGCCGGAGAGTGTCGTCGTTCCGCTGTTGAACATACGTCTGAATCGCCGTGAGGAACGCCGCTACTGCTACCCCCGCCAGTATCAGACTCGTGGTCGATCTACTTCGATTCGCGGAACCAAGCAAGTAAGAGAGCGCCACAGCCACGATCGCACCCGCGAAGGCAGCCGGAACCAGAGGTACAGAGCCAAGCACAATCGCGACTGTCGCCCCTAGCCCTGCACCGGCTGCCACACCCAATAGGAATGGATCAGCCAGTGGATTCCGGAATACCCCCTGGTAGGCCGCCCCGGCGAGTGACAGCGTCGCTCCGACCAGAGCCGCTAAGACGACCCTGGGAAGTCTGACCACGAGGAGTATGTCGGTCTGGCGAGGAGTCAGGCCACAGTCGAGGTCCACCCCTGGGATCAAATCCCCGAAGCTGCAGAATATTTCGTTCGGAGCGAGATCAGCGGGCCCGATGAAAACCCCCAAGAGAAGACTCACCACCAATAGAGCCAAAGACCAGATCAGCCAAGAGACTTTCAGTCTTGCAGGAGCCATTGATGGGCCGGTCGTAACCATGGATGTCAGTCCATCCCGACCAGAGTCTCGACGAGGACTTCCGACGCTATGAAATCCACAAAGTCAACGATTCTCGGACCCCAACGCGAGTGGATGTCGGCGGGAAGGGCAACAACCCGACCCCCCTCGACAGCCGAGAGGCTCCCCCAACCGGGGCGTTCCGCTACAGATTCCGAGCTCACGCCGTATTGAGCATCAGCGAGGAAGATGAAATCAGGATCGGCCTCGAGAAGGTACTCAGTCGTCAACTGCGGATAGCCGTTCCCGTCGGTGTCGGCCGCGTCAGCTACGTTCTCGAAACCCAAAATGGCATAGACCGAGCCGATGAATGTCTGGGATGTTGCGGTGTACAGGGTCGAATCGAGTTCGTGGAAAAAGGATGGTTTCGGATCCAGAACAGCGACCGAAGCTACGGCTTCTGCCACGGTTTCGCGCATCGATTCGGTCAGTTCGGTCGCTTCCTTCTCGTGACCAGTCGCAATCCCGAGAGTCTCGATCTGTTCGAAGACATCATCGAGGTTCCGCGCGGCTGGAAGATGAATCACAGGAATCTCCAATGCCTCCAACGAAGAGACCACACCGCCGATATCGTCTGATATGAGGACCACGTCCGGGTCAAAACCTGCAATCGCCTCGACATTGGGTGTGTAACCCGAGAGGTCGGTAACAGGCGCATCGACCGGGTAATAGGAATACTCATCTACCGCCACCACCTGTTCGCCAGCACCGATTGCGAAAAGCATCTCGGTCCCCGACGGCGAAAGGCTCACTATCGAAGTGGGGATCGATTCGAGAGTCACCCAGCCATTGGCCGCTTCAGCCGATATCGATCCAGTCGACCTCTCCGAATCGCCTGAGAGGCCCGAGGTTGGAGTGCGATCCGCCTCACCCCCCGCGCACGAGGCCAAACATCCCGCGACCACCAAATACAAGAGCCGCCTGAACATAAACACATCCTCCTTGTCTGGAGGATGAAGGAGCTGCCGGCTACCGAAGTCGCCGACGAACTACACCTTCATCCGAGGTTCGTCCGCAGCCGGGAGGCAGGCGACCTGGCTCGCTCTCTCGAAAACCGAAATCTCGAGAGAAACCACAGTTGCGTGACAGCGCCGGATTCGCACCGGACTTCGCTGACCACCACGGCACTTCCAATAGAAGCGTTCTCAAGCATAGCCGGGTAGCGTGGGGGCGTGACGAACGTATCCAAACTGGCTGATCGCTATCTCGATCTCAGGATCTCCACCGATTCGATCGGATCTCTCTGGAAAGGAGACCTGGATTTTCTGGAGGATTGGGAGGATGTAACCCTCGAGGGAAAGGCCACGAAGGTGGCCGCGTTCCGACGGATCGCTGAAGCTTCCCGCGAATACCACCCTGCCTCGATCGAGGAAGAGGTGACCCTTGCGACCATCGCCCAATCGGCAGCGTCTTATCTGGAGGAGCTCACCTTCCGCGAAGAAGTCACCTGGGTCAATCCTCACGTGGGCCTTCACGCCATGGTTGTCTCATTCCTCCCGCATTACGTCCTCTCGACGCGGGAGCATGGTGCAAAGTATCTGAAGAAACTGGAGAATCTAGCGGTCCTGGTGGACCAGACAGATGTTCAGGTCAACAACGCCTACGCGCAGGGCCGATTAGCAAATCGCTCGATCCTCGAACAAACAGTCGCCAATATTGACCGCCATCTTGCTCTCCCTATCGAAGTTGACCCTCTTAACGCCCAAGCCCCGCCAACTGAGATGACCGAGGCCGGATCGGCCCGATGGCGACAACAGCTAGAAGACTCGATACTGGGGGTTGTACGACCCGCATTTGCCCGTCATCGCGACTTACTGGCTTCTCTCATCCCCGAAGCGAGACCCGATTCTCAACCCGGTCTCTGCTATTTGGATGGAGGAAGCGGCCTGTACGAAAGGCTGATTTGGGCTCATACGACTCTCCACCTCACCCCCAACCGGATCCACGAGATCGGTCTAGAGCAGATCGCAAGACTCGAAGACGAATACCGAGAGACCGCCGGACCCCTGGTCGAAGCATCCGATCCCGCCGAGATTTTCAGACGTTTGCGCGACAATCGCGATCTCCACTACCGAGATCGAGATTCGATAGTCTCGGACGCCGTTACCGCGTTGGCTAGAGCGGCAGACAGGGCCTCCAGTTGGTTTGGCGCCATGCCAACTGCCGACTGTGTTGTGCGTCCTACTGATTCCGGACCCCTTGCCTATTACTCGCAACCAGACCGCCAGACCGGGAAGCCCGGGACATTCTTCGTCAACGTGGCGAACCCGGAAGCCTGGGGAAAATACCAGCTGGAGACCGTCACATTCCACGAGTCAATCCCCGGCCATCATCTCCAAATCGCCCTCGCTCTAGAGAACCCCGCTCTTCACCCGGTCCAGAGCGAAATCTCCATTGGGGCATTTGCCGAAGGCTGGGCTCTCTATGCCGAGCGAATCGCCGACGAGATGGGGCTCTTTAGCTCTGAAATGAACCGAGTGGGGATGCTTGCCGACGACTCGTTGCGAGCTTGCCGCCTCGTTGTCGACACGGGGATCCACTCCCTCGGTTGGTCGCGTGATCAAGGCATCGAGTTCTTCATCGAACACTCTCCACTGACTCTTCCGCAAGTAAGAAGCGAAGTCGACCGGTATCTAGGGATTCCGGGCCAAGCTCTTTCCTACATGATTGGACGCCTTGAGATTGAACGACTTCGTTCTGATTCTCAGAGGTCTCTCGGATCAAGATTCAACGTCAGAGATTTTCACGACTCCGTCTTGTCGTCAGGTTCGGTTCCACTGCCCGCCCTCAGACGAGCAGTGGAACAACGCCTCGGTTTGACACACCCTTGAGGCAAGGCCTCATGCGTCGTCCGTCTGAACCCCCAGGATCACTGTCTTTTCGAGAGTCGACTCGCCCCTTCGAATAGTCAACACGACTGTATCGCCCGCCTCCCGATCCTGGAACGTGGCAGCGAGCTCAGGTAGTCCACCTATCGGCACTCCATCCACCGCGATGATGAAATCGCCCGGTCGAATCCCGGCATCTTCGGCTGCGCTCCCGGCCAACACCTCAGCAATCTTGGCGCCCGCGGCCTCTCCGACCTGGTTGTAGCCGCCCTTGACACCCAAATATCCGGGGACATAAGTCTCACCGGAGACCAGCTTCTGAGCGATCCGGTGAGCCCTGGTAATCGGAACCGCGAATCCGACACCATCCGAAGCACCAGATCCGGAATAGATCGAAACGTTGATTCCCAGAACTCTCCCATTCATATCGACCAAGGGGCCACCCGAGTTACCTGGGTTGATCGGAGCATCAGTCTGGATCACAGTCCGGTACTTCTCGTCGGGCGAGACGAGCGCTCGGTACGCACTCACTATCCCAGCTGTGACGGTCGATTCCAGACCCCAAGGACTCCCTACAGCCACCACCCTCTGCCCGACCCTGGGCTCCTCCCCCAACGCCAACGGTGCCGCAACGAGGCCTTCTACTTCAATCTGGAGGACCGCCACATCGTTGTCCACGTCAAGACCAACAATCCCGACTTCGACCAGCCTCCCATCCGAGAGCTGGGCTTGTACAACCGATCCCGGTCCCCCGACTGTGACATCGCTAACCACATGGGCGGCGGTGAGGATCAGCCCTTCGTCGGCGTCATAGACCACACCCGATCCCACCCCCATCTGGGTTCCGATCATTACTATCGAAGGCCGGATCGCTTCCGCGACTCGGACATACGGTTCGTCGCCGACTTCGATAATCGATCCGGTAGTAGTCTCGGAAGGGATAGTCGTCGGGGTTGTCTCTTCCAGATCGTTCGAGAGTCCGAACACATACCCGGTTGCCGTTCCGGCCCCGAAGAGGCTCAGAGCCACAGCAACTGGGACGGCTGAACGCCAATTCAGACGACGCCGTCCGGTACTAGGCCGGGGTTGATCACCGCGGTGCGAAACCTCTTCGGGAAGCCCCGGATCACCAGTCGAGACCGGTTCCTCTTGAGCAGGTGCCACAACAGCGACTTCTCCCGGATCATTCGGATTCTCTTGGGAAGTGTTCTTCTTGGTAACCATCTTCTGCCTCAACTCTTCCTTGTTCGGTAGTGATATTGAATACCAAATGTGCTCAAGACGAAAGCGAATCAGCGATATCTCAGCGTTTTCTCAGGGTCCCTAGGACAGCCGACCAGCTCGAATTCACTCGGGTTGGATGTTGAACATGAGACGTGTCGCTTCTTCGTCATACCAAATGTGGTACCGGATCCCGTTGGCATTGGTGGTGCCGTCGAGTCCATCCAGGTCTGGATAATCTACGTCAAACCCCATCCGAGAGAGAAGTGTCGTCCGTTGCGACCCCGTGAGATTCGGATCAGAGACTCTCATCAGGAGCCCGATGGAAGCGATTCCAATGTCGTCCTCCTCCTTTGGGCCAGTGGGGTCAATGGCCAGAGTCATCGGACCAAGGGTCGCGTCGGCTTTGACGGCTCCCGAGATCGTCACATAGTTGGTGAGTTCCATGTCGAATGCTCCGGGTGGGAACAGTGTCGGAATCTCCAGTTTCGGGACCTGAGGTATCGCTATCTCGTTCCATGCCCGGACAAAATCCTCCGCCGGCTTCTCAAAGACGGTAAGCGGAGCAACAGTGGTCGGGACCGTCGTCGGAGCCTCAGTCGTGACTGTTGTGGTCACCTCCGAAGTGACCGTCGTCGTAGCTTCCGGGGCAGTGGTAGTGGTGGTTTCATCTGGGGCGGACTGGCGGGAAGAAGACCAAGCGCTCCAAGCGGTCCAGCCTCCAATCACCAGGCCTGTCCCCAAGAAGATCAGACCCAACACCATCACAATCTTCTTCAAGTGTTCCGGAAAATCTGAAGCTACCTTGGTGGTCTCCCGCAACCTCTTGGTCACGGATATCGATTCCGGTACTGACAAGGCGGCGTTCTCGTCTCTCGGAGACCGGTCGACTAGTTCATCAAGCGCCTGCGCGAGTTTCTCAGGTGGGACAGGATCATCTGAGTCACCTCCCGGTCTCAAAGACCGGGAGAGCCCGGCCAGGTCGAGCCCGCCCTCGTCGGACTGGGTAGGAGCGGGCGCCGATACCTGTCTGCGGAGACTCCTGCGTTGCCCGAACTTCGGAGTTGTCTCCGTTTCTTCGCTCTCGACTGATTCCCCCTCGGATGGCTTCTGAAACACCGATTCCCGATATTCGGGTGGGATGGGGGCACTAGCTGCATCCCCGACAGAGCTGATCTCGGGCGTCTCGTAGGAGAGTCTCTCAACATATCCGGCCACCGCATCGACCCACTTGCCTCCCTGGAGTTCGTCCCCGGATGGTGTCTGAGGCACTTCAGGAGTCTCAAATTTCGAAGGGGTGGGAGCGACTGATAGGGGCCCCCAGATGTCCTCGCCCACCGGTCCAGGGATCTCGGGCTCAGATGACTCAGGGGCAGTCCCGAAGAATGAGGAACCCGGACTAATGGCACTGCTCGCTTCTTCAGGTTTCGAGCTGATAGATCCCTCGACAATCTCGATCAAAGCATCGAAAGCGACCGGGTCTTCGGGACGGAACCGCAGGTCTTCCCCTTCAACGGTGAAGTCGTACATGCTCGAACCGATCCGCTCGAATCGGCACTCGGAGACTGACCACGAACCCAGGTCTCCCTCGTCGGAGCCAAGTCGGAGTCGGTCGTTTTCGTGAACAAACCAGACATCGACCTCCCCACCATTCGGGAGTATCACCTGCCCTTGATATCTCAGTTCAGAATCACTCATCGATACCGTCCCAATCGTATTCTCGCGCAGTCCCAGGCCTTCCTCGAACTCCGGTGTCCCTCAGTATCGAGGTCAATCGGCGTGCGGTCGATTTCTCCGCTCGGAAAAACGGAAAACCCTCACAAGACCTCGTCGATTCATTGCATGAGGGTACCTCGAATAGGGCATTCATCACGTGATATGACGCGGACCACACTCCCATCATGGTTGGACCGGGACTGCCTGGAAACTGATCACGTTGAAGGCCTCGTAGTAAGCCATCGAGTATTTCGCTGGACCCCGGATGGTCTGTCCCGAGACTCCAGAAACGTCAAGCGTGTTGATATCCAGGCCGAGTTCATCCAAGATCATCACCCGCTCCTGTCGAGGCAATTCGGGAGAGACTGTCTGCATCACGACACTCCACACCGCCCTCGACAATCGATCCGTCTCGGTATTCCCCGTAGGAATGACGGTGACTGCGATCGAATCAACCTTCCCGGAGACCACCTCGATCTGGATATTGACCCACTCGTTCATATCAACGTTGATCAGGCCATCCTCCGGCTTGACCGGGATCTGAGAAGGGACATTGCTCTCGATAGAGACCTGATTCCACCGCTGGGCAAACTCTTCCGCCGATAGAGTGAAGCCGGGGATGATCGGTTCAGTGGTAGTGGTCGATTCTGGAAGGGGTCCAATTGTCCCGGGATTCCCCGGATCATCGCCTCCGCCCACGAAGCTCATTATCGCAGCGAAGACAATCATGATCACAAGAGCGGATCCGATCCCTATGGCGGCTCTTTGGATCCTCTCGGCCTTGGTGAACGACCGGCGAACATAGACTTTCGACTCTCCTTCAGGGACCAACGACGGCTTCGGAGGCGGTTCAGCCGGCGGGAGGCTCTTGACCGCAACGATCCTGTCGGATAGGGCCGAAGACAGGAAATCGGTCGCCGCGGAACGGGCAAAATCGACCGGATTGTCGGGCGCAAAGTCGGCCAGTTCTCCGTCGATACTGATCTGATAGTTCTTCCCTGATCCTCGGACTCGGCAATAACGCAGTGGCCAGGCTCCTAGCGATCTTCCTTCCGTGATGATCCTCAAAGCATCCGAGACTATTTCGAGATCAACTTCGAGTAGTTGCCCGTCAGAGAGCCTCAGTTTCCCGTGGTGAATACTCGTCACAGCAGAAACGGTACTCAGCTAGCAGGCGTGAGTCGACCATTCCTTCAGGAATTGAAGAAGCCGAGCGTTATTCGCTCAACGCCACTCTTGGTCGGAGCTCTGTCTCAAGACCTGGCCTGACTTCTCCCTGGAGGAACCAGTCCCACTTCTAGCACTAGCCCTTCAGGGTCGACGCTTCCAGTCATCCCGCCGGCAACGCTGGCTGGGACGACCATCGTGTCTCCGCGTCTCGCCACTACTCCGTTTACTCTCACGGCTCCAGTTAGGACCATCAGGATCCGAAGCTCACTCTCAGCGGCTAGAGGAATATCACCCGACAGACAGTGCTCCGTCACCCAATAGTGTTGATTCTCGATGAGCCGCCGAGAGGAGCTTTCTGACCGAGCCGGGGTCGTTATCCCCTCCGAATCAAGCTGGATCGTTTCGAGCGCTTCGGCCAGATGCAGAGGACGGGGTGTTCTGCCGTATTCAGCAATCCAGTCATACATCCGGAATGTCGTGTCCGAAGGAGTCTGGATCTCAGCGACCATCACCCCTGCGCCCAGAGCATGAACGGTTCCCGCGGGAACATGGTGGAAATCCCCAGCGTTAGCTGGGACATGCTTCAGGAGACTCGGAAGATCCGAAGTCCCGATTGCCTGTGCCAGATCGTCGTAGGTCACTCCTTCTTCGAACCCAAGGAAGATCACCGAACCCGGAGCAGCGTCGACCACATACCAAGACTCTGTCTTCAGTCGAGTCCCCGGGTGGGCCGACACATAGTCGGAATTCGGATGAACCTGGACAGAGAGATGCTCTCCCGCGTCGAGGTATTTCACCAACAGCGGAAAGTACCCGTCTTCACCAGGGCTTGCACTCCCCAAGAAATCCGAACCGTATCTGTCAATCAGCTCCCTGAGCGACTTCCCCGTGTGTTCGCCAGTCCGCACCCGGCAACGAGGGTCCGGAACGGTAGTAGTGCTCCCTGGAGCAAAATCAGCGATCTCCCAACTCTCCCCGACAAGAGCCCCCTCGGGGAGCGTCTTCCCGAATCGCTCAAGATTCCGAGCGCCCCACGGCTTAACCGCCAACGGGCCGTCAACCAAAAATGGACTCAACACCTCGTCAACGATAACCGTCTCAAACGACTCAGCCGGTTGAGAAGAGACGAACCGTAACTCTCACGACCCCTCTCACCAGAATCGCCTATGTTGATCACATGAACATCGACGACATCTCGGTTTCAGCTTTCTTCGTAGCCGATCATGCCGAGACCATCAACGGGAAGCTCTACATCCACGGCGGGTATTGGAACCGTCTTGCCTTCCCGGAGTATCCGGCGACGGCTCCAGGGATGGCTCTCGTAGTGGTGCTGAGGATCCCCTTTCGCGACCCACAGCAACCCCACCAATTCTCGATCGGCCTGATCGACTCCGACGGTGTGAGGCTTCCATTCAAGGTCGATGGGGATTTCATGATCGGTTCTTCCCCCCAGACCAGGAGAGGCGACCCAACACTCTTGCCCCTTGCGATACCTGTCCAGGGTTTGGATATCGAACGTCCCGGCGATTACAGCTTTGTCGTAGACGTCGACGGAATCGAACTAGCTCGGTATCAGATCTCTGCCGACCAATCCGACCTGGTGGTCCCGGAAGATTCATGAGTAGCAGGCGCCTCGGATAGGGCCGCTTGCTTGGAGAGTGACCGCGCAACAACTACCAAAAGAACCTAGGTCGAATGCCACTCGCTTCTACTGAGTGAGTTCCAGGACCGGCTTCCCTCCGCCAGCACCGTAGTTCCAGGCCTTCAACTTGAGGCCGGAAGACGAGAAGTTGATCGCCCAGGCGATCACGCTTCCACGGTGAGTGTCATTTGAACTCACCGGGAATTGGGCCAGACCATTGGGGGCATACACGATCCCGTACCAAGTGAAATTCGAGCTGGGGAACTGGATAGCGGCTTCGTTGGTCTTGCAGTCCAATCCGCTGTGATCGGAGTACACCATGAGACCGTCGGGCTCAAAAGCTCGGAAATCATAAGAGCCGGTCCAAGAGGAGAACTGGATCTTCCCGAGGGTCACAAAAGTCTTGTCCAGATAATCGGTGCCCTGTTCAACCGCCAACGTGATCTGAGCGTTGGCCGGAACATCAATGTAGTAGAGGCCGGGAGGTGCGTTCTTGGTGAGCTTCACATAAACGCTCCGCTTGGACGCCGCACCACTCCCCGAGACTTGATCAACCACTCCCACCGGTTTGGAAGACTCGGATATGTAGTAGTACTGGCTTCCGGCCGCAACAGCCCTCACGCCGCCTGGCTTGTAGCTCGAAAGTGTCCAATAACTCGGGACCAGACTGGTCTTGGATTCAGTGTCCTGATAGGTCCCATCGTCCATCACCCAACCCGAACCGGTCGTGGCACCACCATAAGTCAGGGCTCCATGAACCACTGTCCCCCCCGACGAA
>CAYTVW010000025.1:0-12549 GCA_964441865.1 uncultured Acidimicrobiaceae bacterium | reverse complement strand
AGACAGTCGAAGCTTCTCGATCTTGGAGACAGTTCGAGCTATTTCAGTGAGGAAGGTTTTCACACGGATCGGCTCAGGGTTCACTGGAACGGACTGCCGGTCGATTCGGGAAATCATCAACAGGTCCTCGATAAGCCTCTGGAGACGGCCCGCTTGGCGGCGAGCGGAATCCATTAGGTCTTCGGCTATTTCTTTGGGGAGTTCTGGGCGACTGAGTGTGTCGAGCGAGCCCATGATGGAAGTCAGAGGGGTGCGAAGTTCGTGGCTCACGACCGAGACGAAGTCGGTTTTCATCTGAGCGATCTCCTGCATCCGTCGGGTCATTTCGGCAGCGGCTTCATAACGACCCAGCTGGGAGAGAACCAGAGCCGCGGGAGCGGCCAGTGAGGCGAGATCCTGGAGTTGTTCGTCGGTGAACGGGTGTTTGGATGGGTCACCGACGGCGATGGCGCCTACGTTGTATCCCTCGACGCGGAGAGGAGCGATCATTGCCTCTGCGATCCCCAATTCACCAATGACTCCGTATTGATCCGGGTTGGCGGAAATCTGGTTCAGGAGAACGGGACGACCGGAACGGAAGACTTGAGCGACGACGCCTCCTTCAGAAACCCGCATCTTCACTTGTTCTACCGAGAGCTGGTGGCCGTTAACCCACATGGGGCTCATTACCCGGAGGGTGTGGTCCTGAGGGTGGTAGAGGAAGACCAAACCGACTTGAGCTTCCAGGTATCGACAGATGGTCCCAACGATCTGGGGGAGGCCCTCATCGAGGCTTTCGGCTCCTGCCAGGGTTGCTGAAACCGCGTAGAGACGTTCGAAATCCGCTCGTTGGTTCAACAGCTCCTGCAATCGAGCGTTCGACCTGCGGCCTTCGCGTTCGAATTCGATCGAAATAAGGGCCGTGGCAGCGGCCACAACGGCAATGGTCAGGACTGGGATTACCGCCGAGCTCCATTTCTCGGCGCCGGAAGCGGCACTGATGATCATGGTGAGCGAAATCCCTGTGATTACTCCGTGACGTGTCGGCGAGAGTATGAGGCCGCTGAGGACCGCGATACCCGAATAGAGGGGGAGAGCGGCTTCAAATAGTCCCGGTACCGACGCGATGACTCCGAGGATGATCACGATGAGAGCAGTCCAGGCCATGGAGAACCATTTCCCCTGCGTGGTAACCAGGACCTCCTGCCAGTTGGCGGCAGTGGCTCCTGCCAGGACCACAACAAAGAATCCGATTGCGTAAAGGAACCGCGGTTCCCTGTAGACCCCTTCCGAAATCCCTTGGGCTGTCATGATGGCGACAATGAGCCAACCGAGCCATACGCTCCGTTCTAGGGCAGCCGCGCGGAAACGTTCGAGCGGCGAGGTCTCCTCGATAATCGAGGGCTCGGGGTGTTCTTGGTCTTCGGCCATCGGAATCACTGTATTCTCGGCTCTTGATATGACAGGGTTGAGCGCTCGATGAGTGCGTTGAAGGCATTTGTTGGTGGCCGTCTCTTCGGCCGCCGATACGGTATTGGGGTTCCTCGGGTCCTCGCTCTCCACGGTTGGGGTCGTTCTTCGCTTGATTTTGACGGTGTTTTGGAGGGTTTGGATGCTATTGCTCTCGACCTTCCGGGCTTTGGGGCGACCCCGCCGCCCAAGGCTGGCATGGGAGCTGCCCAGTATTCGGAACTGGTCCGTTCGATTATCGGAGAGTTCGAAGAACCTCCCGTTATCGTTGGGCATTCCTTTGGGGGCCGAGTGGCGCTACACCTTGAGAATCTGGGGCTTGTCTTGTGTGGGGTGCCGTTGATCCGGAATCCTTCGTCTGGTCGTCTCTCTTTGGGCTACCGCATCATTAGGAGAGCACATCGTGTCGGTTTGGTATCCGATGTAACGATGGAGAAAGTTCGAAGGAATCGAGGTTCCGCTGACTATCGGGCGGCCACTGGCGTGATGCGCGACGTTCTGGTGAAGGTGGTCAACGAAAGTTATGAGAAGGAGTTGGGGGACCTCACTGGCCCGGTCCGTCTGGTTTGGGGAGTCGACGACATCCAGGTGCCGGTCGAAGTCGCTCGGACCGCTTTGGGTCTTCTGGAGGCGAATGGAGTGGATGTGCGGCTAGACGAGATCGAGGAAGCGGGTCACGACCTGCCCTTGACTAACCCTCAGACCATTCGATCGGCAGTGGAGGAGTTCCTGTGAATCTTCTGGTGGTGGGTGCGGCGCTCATTTCGGCTTCTCTTGCTTTCGTCAGATGGTGGAGGGTTGCCCAACGAGAGCACTATTTGGCTGGTTCGGTCTCTGTCTTCGCTGGCCGATGGGCGAGGTTTCACGGGAACCCGATTCTTGTGGTCTTGGCTTTGGGTGGATTGATCACTTCGATTTGGTGGTGGGGGGGATCTCTGATCACTTGCGGAGCGGTTGCTTTGTTCCCGCGTTGTCTCGGACTGAGGGGAAGAACATCCAAGACGGCTTGGACGGGGCGGATGAAGCGGCTGTCAGTTGTGTCGGGGATGTTGGTGGCTGGGTTGATCGTCATCGGGTACTGGTGGCCTGTTGCCGCGGCAACCGCGGTGATGGCAATCCCGGTCGTGACGGATCTGACGTTGTTCCTTCTTGAGCCGCTAGAGCGATCTTTCGGTAACAAGTGGGTGGATCAGGCGGCCGCGACGTTGGGTCGCTCGGGGGTTCGGGTGGTGGGTATTACCGGTTCGTTTGGTAAGACCGGGACGAAGGTTATTACCGCTCACCTGCTCAATGCCTACGCCCCGACGGTGGCTTCACCAGCCAGCTTCAACAATCGGATGGGTCTAGCCAAAGCGGTCAACGAGCATCTGGTCGCTGGGACCGAGATTTTCGTGGCCGAGATGGGGACATACGGTCCCGGCGAGATCGCTGATCTTGTCTCGTGGATTCCTCCAGAGGTGGCGGTGATGACAGCGATCGGGCCAGTTCATCTGGAGAGAATGAAGGCAGAAGCCAGGATCGCCGAGGCTAAGCGCGAGATTCTCTCTCGTGCCAAGGTGGGAGTCATCAGCATCGACCATCCTGAGCTTGCCCGAATCGCGGCTGAGGAGGCCGATCGGATCCGGATTGTCACGGTCTCTTCGGTGAATCCGAACGCAGAGGTATTCGTAGGTCATGACACCGTTGCCGTCAATGGTCAGGAGCTTGGTCGATTCGAAATCAGGGTTCACGAGATGAACTTGGGTTGCGCGGTCGGAGTTGTAGTTGCCATGGGTTTCGATGTTGAGCGGGTTGTCCCTCTGCTCGGGACGATCCCTGAGGTGCCTCACCGACAGACCGTGAATCTGAGTCCCTCGGGAGTCTTCATCATCGACGACACCTTCAACTCGAACCCAGCAGGCGCCAAAGCCGCACTGGAGACGCTGAGTGAAACCGGCGAGGGGAGGCGGATCGTCGTTACGCCGGGGATGGTCGAGTTAGGCTCAATCCAATTCATTGAGAACCTGACATTCGCCCAGGAATCGGCCGCAGTCGCGGACACGCTCGTAATAGTGGGGGAAACAAACCGGAAGGCCCTGGTGGAAGGAGCCCAATCCGGTGGGTCCTCGGTTATTGTCAAGCCGACTAGAGAAGCTGCCGTCGAATGGGTGAGAGAGAATCTCCGCCCTGGCGACGCTGTCCTCTACGAAAACGATCTCCCCGACCACTACGCATAGGCAATGGCTAAGAACACAATTATCTTTGGTGGCCCGTCACCAGAACACGACATCAGCGTTTCGACTGGTCTGCAGGCCGCCCACACTCTCGGCGACGTCTTCGCCATCTACTGGGACAAATCTGGGAAATTCCATCTCGTGGAACCCAACGCCGAGCCACAAGAGTTCGCAGATGGCGTGCCGAGGAAGTCGCGTGACCTCGAGTTTGTCGCCGAACCGGGTCGGGGTTTCCTCCTCAAAGGGAAGCCGCTAGATGTTGGTGTCGTGGTCAATTGCTGCCACGGCGGCCCCGGGGAAGATGGGACAATCCAGGGCGCGTTCGATTTGGCTCAGATTCGATATACGGGGCCTGGACGGCTGTCGTCGGCTTTGGGGATGGACAAGCTTCTATTCGCTGCGGCTATTGCTCAGGCTGGTCTTCCGTCGCTTCCCCGATCATTGCTCTCTAGCCAGATAGACCCAAGTTTTTCTGGTCCGTACATCGTGAAACCTCGGGCCGGCGGATCTTCGATCGGGATTGAGGTTTGCGAGGATATCGAAACGGCTCGAGCACTCTTGGGAGTGTCCCCGCATCTGAAGGATGGAGCTGTGATCGAACCGTTTGTCGCGGAATGTCGTGACCTCCAAGTCGGGGTTCGGACCTATCCGTCTCTCGAACTCTCAGCAATTGAAGCCCCAGCAAGAGCGGCGGGCGGGTTGTATTCGTATGAACAGAAATACTTGGCGTGGGGTCAGGGTGGGACAATTCAGAGAGAACTCCCTGCCCAATTGGAGCCGCCGATTGAAGCCGAGATCAGGCGGTTGGCTCCGTTGGTGACTGAAGTCTCCGGACTCCGGTCGATTGCCCGAATCGACTTCTTGGTCGAAGGACGCGAGGTCTGGGTTAACGAGGTGAACACGATCCCCGGGTCGTTGGCTGCCTACCTTTGGATTGACCCGCCATTGACTCGTCTGGAGCTTTTACAAGGGATAATCGCTGAGGCGGAGAGCGAACCGCCTCGACGTTTTTCGGTTGCAGGGGCAGACGGGACCGCGCTTCGAAACGCTGGGACTATTGCGTCGAAGCTGGGGTGAAAACTAGATCGGCTAGAGATTCACAACCGGACAGGTGAGGGTCCGAGTGATGCCTTCAACGAGATGAATTCGAGCGACCACAAGTTTTCCGAGTTGATCCACGTCGGTTGCGGAGGCCTTCACGATCAGGTCATAGTGTCCGGTGAGATTATGTGCGAAATCCACACCAGGGATTTCTCGAACCTGTTCACACACCGAGGCGGCTTTCCCGACCTCGGTCTGGATTAACACATATGCCTGGACCATTTCGTCTCGCTTTCCGGAACGCAGGTGAGATGCTATCCGAGATTCGACTCAGGTGCCGGGAGATTCCGCGAGGCAATCTCGGGCCCTGTCGACTCTGGGGTCAGCCCTTGGTGACTTTCCCGGCCCGGATGCAAGAAGCGCAGACGCGGGCACGACGAGTGTTGGAACCGTCAACGACCCGGATCCTCTGAATATTGGGGAGCCAACGACGGCTGCTCCGCTTATGAGAGAACGTCACCTGCTTACCGTAGGCAGGTTCTTTGCCGCAGATTTCACAACGATATGACATGGTTCAAAGACTCCTGGGAACGGAGGAGGACGCTACCAGAATCGAGAGGAGTCTCTAAATCTTGGCACCTCGAAACGCGATCTCGGCCATATACTCGGCCGGGTTATGAACGACTCCTCCGAGATCGTCAGCAGGATTCTTTCCTCATACCGCACCGAGGTGAATGAGGAAGGTGCCGACGCAGAAAGCTTTGCACCTCCTTTTTCGGTTCCCGGAGCGGTGTTCGAGGTCACCTGTAATTTGGTGGCCGACCAAAAAGGCGCGGAGAGGGTTCGGGAAGCCTGGAACGAAATCGGTGATCTGGTGGGTGTTTCGGGCGGACCGCAGGTCTGGAGCTGTCACATTCATACGGACAGGCCTGGGCTGGCGATCGAAATCGCGGTTGCACTCGGGAAGCCTTTCGAGATCCGGATAGTTGACTTGAGGGTTGACTCTGCCGCAGAGGATGATGGGTTGTTCGATTTCGAGCCAATAGAAGAGGTCGCTTCCGCTCCGTTGGGGATCGTAGGGGTTGCCTCTGGACCCGGACTGGTCGATCTTTTCCGCAGCCTCGGAGCACAAGGCGTGATAGGGGGGATCCACCGGTTCAGCCCATCAATCGATGAACTGTTGGCCAAGGTGGAAGCGGTGGTAGCGGAGACAGTGATAGTCCTCCCCAACAACAAGAACCTTGTCCCCGTTGCTGAGCAACTCGACTCTCTTACAACCAAGACGGTGATTGTGGTCCCGACCCGGTCTCTGGTGCAGGGCCTGGCCGCCATGTATGGGTATGTCCCCGGTTCTACTGATGCTTCGAGCGTGGCCGACGATATGGGTGCCGCCGCCTCTTCTGTAGTAGACGGGGAACTTGTCCGAGCAACGCGGGACGCCGTGGTCGACGGAGATATCATCTCTAGGGGAGAGTGGTTGGGGATGGCCGACGGGACAATTGTCGTGAACGATTCCGATATCGAATCGGCGCTTCGAGGTCTTGTCGCGGCGATTCTCCCTCCTGGAGCCGAGAATCTGACTCTCTATCGAGGGGAGGATTCTTCGCCGTCCACGACCAAGGCCTTGGTCGCTTGGCTCGGAGAGCTATACCCCGAACTCGGGGTTACCGTGATCGAAGGTGGGCAACCGGAGTATCCATACCTGGTTGCGATCGAATAGATGGCTTCACTGGCCAGGCTCTCACGGATCGCGGTCTCTGAAGTATCCGGTTTCTCTGGTTCACGAGGTCGGGCGTTGGTCGAAGGCGGAGTCGCGACAGTCGCGGATCTCCTGTTCCATGTTCCCCGACGATACATCGACAGATCGAGAGTTGAGCCGATCGCTTTGATCCCGATTGGCGAAGAAGTCACGGTGATAGCGCGGGTCCTTTCCGTGAGACTGCGGAGGCCGCGCCGGAGTCTTAGCATTGTGGAAGCCGTTGTCACTGATGGGACAGCCACTCTGAAGGCCGTCTGGTTCAACCAGACGTTCCGTGCCCGACAACTCGCAGAAGGCGCTGAGGTGGCGCTCTCGGGGAAACTCGAGAGGTTTCGAGCGGGGTACCAGATGAAGTCTCCTGACGTGGACGTGCTGGGAGATACCGAATCCCTGATCACCGGTCGCGTGGTCCCGGTTCATCCCACGGTGAAGGGTGTTGGAACGGGTTGGATCCGACGAGGAGTCCATAATGCTCTCCGCCGTTCCATTCCGATACCCGATCCCTTTCCCCAAGAGTTGTTGGAGCAACGGAGGCTGGCGGGTCGCCAGAAGGCATTCTCAGATATTCATTTCCCCGAATCTCTCGCGCATATTGGCCCCGCTCGGAGACGCTTGGCGTTCGATGAACTGTTCCGTATGGAAATCGCATTGGCGATGGCTAAGCACCGCCAGATGCAGCAGGCTCGAGGGGTGGCGCACCAATTGGATGGATCCTTTGTCTCGACCTTTCTCGATGGATTGCCGTATGCCCCGACTTCGGCTCAGATCCGGGTGCCCGAAGAAATCCGGACGGATCTATCCAAGAGCCATCCAATGCACAGGATGCTTCAGGGAGAAGTCGGCTCGGGGAAGACGATGGTGGCGGTGGCAGCCCTTCTCTACGGTATCGAAGGCGGCTTCCAAGGGGCGATCATGGCCCCGACCGAAGTCTTGGCAACTCAGCATTTTCTGGGGGTAAGCGCGCTCCTCGAACAGGTTGGTCTCGCTCCCGAATTCGAAGGCGAAGGCGCCAGTCTGGGGATGGAATCGATGTTCGCATCTGGTCGCGCATCTGTTCGAATCGCCTTGCTGACCGGATCCCAAGCCGTTGTGAACTTCTCGTCTTCGACTCGGCGAGAAGACATTGTGCGGTGGATCGCCGAAGGGAATGTTCATCTCGTCGTAGGGACCCACGCCCTAATCCAAGAAGGAGTTCAGTTTCACAAGCTGGGAGTGGCGGTTGTCGATGAGCAGCATCGGTTCGGTGCTCTTCAACGAGCCACCCTCCGAGAGAAAGGGGCAGACGTAGATCCAGACCTCTTGATCATGACAGCGACTCCGATACCCCGAACACTCGCAATGACCCTGTATGGCGACTTGGACGTATCCACGATCGATGAGATGCCTCCGGGGCGCTTGGAGGTGGTCACTGAGGCTCTCCCCTGGGCACGTCAAGATGAGGCTTGGGAGATAGTCAGAGCCGAGGTCGATTCCGGGAGGCAAGCTTTCGTGGTCTGTCCTTTGGTAGAAGAATCAGAGAAGATCGAGTCCACCAGTGCGATCGCAGAACATCTTCGTCTTCAAGGGGTGTTCCCTGGTTTTCGCCTGGGATTGATGCACGGCCAGCTTCCCTCCAAGGAGAAGGAAGAGGTAATGCGGTTGTTCCGATCAGGAGATATTGACGTTTTGGTCGCGACCACGGTCATCGAGGTGGGAATTGACGTCCCGAACGCCACCGTAATGATTATTGAGGGAGCCGATCGTTTTGGACTCAGCCAGCTTCACCAACTCCGAGGACGTGTGGGCCGTGGAGAACACGCCGGCCATTGCGTCCTTCTCTGTGATCCGACGACCGACGAAGGAGGAGCCCGAATCGAAGCGATGGTGGCCACGTCTGACGGGTTCCGTCTTGCCGAAGAAGACCTCCGGATTAGAGGGCAGGGGACCGTCTTCGGGACCCGGCAATCGGGGATGGGCGACCTTCGGATTGCCGACATCCTCAAAGACTTTGAGATTCTTGTTGATGCTCGGAAGGAGGCTTTCGATCTTGTCGCCGAGGATCCGAATCTGCAAGCCCATCCAGAATTGGCTGAAGAGATTCAGGCCCTCATGGGGGAGTCTGTTGAGTGGTTGTTCGTGAGTTGAATTCGGTGGGGAGATAACCCGGATGGAAGGGTTGACGGGGTTGTTATCGTTTCCTCGTCTAGGAAAACACGGAATGTGAAAATGATGCTCACGCTTCTAAAAGCCAAGATTCACCGGGCGACAGTTACTGAAGCCGACCTTCACTACGTGGGGAGCATCACCATTGATTGCGATCTGATGGACGCTGTCGGGATCATCGACAATGAACAAGTCGACGTCTACGACATCACCAATGGGAATCGTCTCACCACTTACGCTATTCCGGGGGAGCGTGGTTCGGGGACAATTTGTATCAACGGGGCGGCTGCCCACCTCGTTCGCGAGGGGGATTTGGTGATCATTGCCTGTTACGCGCTATTCAACGAAGAAGAGGCGGCTAGGCATGTTCCTCGAATAGCGCACGTTGACTCCCGGAATCAGATCATCTCCCTAGATCACGACACCCAGGACTGTTGATTCCTTCTTGTATCCGCTGATCTGAAATCGGCTAGATGACCGCTAATAGGCTGCCAGAACCTCGACGATGATGATCAGATCTGTCTCAGGAGGGAGTCCGCGATCGGGGCTTCCTTCGGGCCCGTAGGCCTGCGTATAGGGAATACCTATGATCCGGGTGGTTCCGACTCGAATGTCCGCCATCCCTCTGTCGAAACCTTCGATCCAGTCGCCAGGTCCTGGAGCGATGAGTAGAAGCAACGGGGTTGAGCGTTCCCAACTGTTGTCAAGGATTTCTAGGGTATCTCCGCGTAAGGCCATTGTGTGTATCACTGCGGTATCGCCGTACGCGAGCTTCGAGCCGGAGCCTTCTACCAGATCGAAGATCTGAAGCTCCTCGGAATCGACTATCGGTTGGAGTTCAGCAATGTCGGGGGCGTCCTCGGGCCCACTAGGTGGAACCACTGCTCTCACAGTCACGAGGAAAGATATGTCCTCGTTGGCTCTTATGAACTTTCCTCGTGTTTCGTCACCGTATGCCAACTCAGACGGGATGTCGAGACGCCTAACGCCGCCAGGCTTGACGCCCAACAAACCAACATCCCAACCTTCTATTAGCTCTCCAGCTCCGAGAGGGAACAGACTTGCCTGTCCACGATCGTAAGAATTGTCGAATTCGACGCCGTCGACTGATCGGATTCCGACGTAGTCGACTACCAAGAAGTCTCCTGCTTGAGCGGCCCGACCCTCACCAACCGTGATGTCGGTGATGACCAGTTCGGTGGGGAGTTCGTCGGGCTTGAGGAGCGTTGGACGATCCGAAGGAATCGTCGCCATGGTGGTTGCTCCACCGGGGTCCGGCGTGGTCGTTGTGTCTTCGGAACCAGAGCTGTCTCCACAGGCCGAAATGGATAGCGTAAGAATCAAGAGGAATGTGAGTTGGCGTCGCATGAGCGCCACGCTAATGCCTCGACGGATTATCTCGGAAACTCGTGGGCCATCGGGTGAGGAGTGAAGACAGTTCTTCGACCGAATCGACAATTCGATCGGCTCCCGCCTCGTCTAGTTCTCGCCGGGTTCCGAATCCCCAGGTCACTCCGATTCCCACCGTTCCGACTGCTCTTGCCGCGAAAATGTCGAAGGATCTGTCCCCAATCATGATCGCTTCGGACGGAGCTACTGCCAATTTCTCCAGAGCCTTCCCCAGTGTCACCTCTTTGTCCTCCGCTTCAGAAATGTCGGGCGCTTCGATCACCGCTAACCGTGCGGAAAGTCCGAGGACGTCGAGAATCGGCCCAGAGAACGTGAGGGGTTTTGAGGTGACCACTCCGATCGGGTGAACCGCCCCAACTCGGTTCAACATGTCAGGGATCCCAGGGTAAGTCACGGCGTTCTCTATTGAAGACTGGACATAGTCCGCTCGGTAAGTGGCAATCACGCGGGGGGCCAAGGCTGTAGAGAATCCCCGTTCTTCGAGAAGCCGCGATACTGACCATGAGAGGGGAGGACCGATGTGGCGGTGTAGCTCCAGGTCGGTCATGGGGCCAAGCCCTAGCTCTTCGAGAGCGATATTCATGGACCGACGGATGGGAATACTCGAATCGATCAGTGTTCCGTCAAGATCGAATAGGGATACCGGCATGCAACTCCACGATAGACGCTTCCGGTTCCGCTACCGTCGAGCTTATGCGGGTCATTGCTGGTGAATACAGAGGCAGGAGACTCTGCGCACCGAATACTCTGGAGACGAGACCAGTTACCGATCGGGTGAAGGAGTCACTGTTCTCTTCACTGGGTGACAGGGTAGTGGCGGCGCGTGTCATCGATTTGTTCGCCGGAACGGGGAGTCTCGGGATAGAGGCTGCGAGTCGGGGTGCCCGTTCGGTCACCTTTGTGGAGTCGGGGAGAGAAGCTTTGCGAGTTTTGCGTGAGAACTTGGGACAACTCGGGATACAGGCACAGATAGTCGCGGGGACTGTCGAGAAGTTCGTCGAATCGGTGGAGGAAGAATTCGATTTGGTCTTCTGTGATCCCCCCTGGCGATTGGGATCGCAAGATATCGAATCGATTCTGCACAGGCTAAGTCCTCGCTTACCCGAGGGGACGTTGGCGGTGGTGACGCGGAGGGCTTCAGATTCGGTCCCACACCCGAAAGGATTCCGGATTGACGACGAAAGACGGCACGGAGATACCAGAATCATCAGGTACGAAAAGGAAGAGGAATGACAGTCGCACTCTGCCCCGGAAGTTTTGACCCGACCACCAACGGTCATGTAGACGTCATCCTTCGTGCTGCTCGCATGTTCGACAGGTTGATAGTGGGCGTAGTCCTGAACCCTTCGAAAACGCCAATGTTCACTTCGGAAGAGAGGGTTTCTCTCGTCAGAGACTCGATCGGATCGGTACCGAATGTGGAGGTTGAATCCTTCGAGGGACTCTTGGTCGATTTTGCCTCGCGTATCGATGCCAAAGTGATTGTCAAGGGGATCCGAGGCGTAGGCGATATGGTTTCTGAGCTGCAAATGGCTCAGATGAATATGGAACTGTCGGGGATCGATACGGTTATGTTCCCGACCTCGCCGAAGTGGGCTTACGTATCTTCTTCTTTGATTAGGGAAGTAGCCACTTTGGGAGGATCGGTGGATACCCTCGTACCTGAAGTTGTGGCCAAGGCGCTTGAGGAGAAACTGCGGTGAGTGATAAGAAGAACCGAGAAGCAGAACCGGAACCGATCGCACAGGCCACGGTCGGAGAACTCCAGGACATGATCGATGAGATGATCGATTACCTGGAGACAGCTAAGTCAATGCCTCTCTCTACGAACGTGTTGGTTGATCGGGATTGGTTTCTGGGAGAGCTGATGCGTCTGAGAGAGGACCTCCCAGACGAACTCCGTGCGGCCAGATGGATGGTGAGAGAACGAGAGGCCTTTATCGCTCGGACCAATGAGAAGGCCCAAGAGATCATCGAGAAAGCCAAGGGGGAGAGTGAGCGGCTTGTCTCCGAATCCTATGTGTTGGCGGAGGCGGTCCAAGAGGCCAACATTCTGGTCAGGAGGGCGGAAGGAGAGGCGCGACGCTTCCGTCTCGAAGCAGAAGACGACATTGAGACGTCATTGTCGAAAATCGAAGGCCTCATGGCCGAACTCCTCAAGAAGGTGCTCGCGGCGAAGAGCGAACTCCACTCGGCTAGGCCGCCCGAACCACCAGTGCCTCTCTGAGGCGGAGAAAGACAGATGCCACTGCGGATCCAAATCTCAGATCTGCTCAAACGTCCCGGCTCTTCCCGGACAGAAGAGGGGACCTTGGATGTCGATGTTGAATTGGCCGGAAGCTCGATCAGAGGGCCTGCGGACTTCGCTTTCTCTATCCGCTCTCTCACCGATGGGGTGATTATCCGCGGGACGGCGTCAGCCGAGGCCACTCTCATGTGCAATCGATGCCTTAAGGAATGGCCAGAGACGGTCGTTGCCCCGATCGAAGCGGTGTATCGGGTCGTCCCTCAATCCCCTGATGAAGAACTCCCGAT
>CAYTVW010000024.1:0-12554 GCA_964441865.1 uncultured Acidimicrobiaceae bacterium | reverse complement strand
TTGTGTGGGGGGGGTCTTTGGGGGGGGGGGGCAAGGGGCGAGGGGAGGGGGAGGCACAGGTGGGGGAGCGGGGTCGCCTAGTCGGCCAGCTCCGAGAAGGCGTCGTCGAATGTTCCCTCGACTTCGACGAGGTCGAAGTCGAGCCCCGAACGCGAGAGGGCGTCGCGGACATCCGAGGTTTCAGAACCGACTACTCGAAGAGCCGTTCCTACGAGGGAGGTTCGGAGACCGGCTTGATCGGCGGCGTTGAGCGCTGACCGCCAATCCTGGGTGTCTACGGCAACCACCTTCACTGCGGAGATGATGTCTTGGGCGCGCCCTTCTCTCACAACTTTGCCTCGTGAGAGCATCAAGAGCCTGTCGCATTCTTCAGCCTCGTCCATGTGGTGGGTCGAGACAAGGATCGCAGTTCCCTGGGCCGACGCTTCTGCGATCGTTCTCCAGAGGTCGGCGCGGCCAATGGGCCCCACACCTGAGGTTGGCTCGTCGAGGATGAGAAGCTCAGGGTGATGGGCCATAGCCGCGGCGAAGGCGACTCGTTTCCGGAACCCTAGGGAGAGATTCCCGACCAAGTGGTCAGAGACTGCCTGGAGGCTCGGGTCAAGTGGAGGCGGCGGGGATCCGAATGCTCTAGCGGCGAATTCGATGTTTTCGCTCACCGTGAGATCCGGGTAGAGGCCGAGGTTTTGGGGGACATAACCGAGACGTCGACGGCTGTGACGCGACGGGCGAGATCCGAAAATCGAGACGCTCCCCGAGGATGGAACCAGTAGACCAATGATGATCTTGATTAGGGTCGTCTTCCCAGCCCCGTTTGCCCCGAGAAGGCCAACAACCTCTCCCGGTTCGATCGTCAGGTTCACCGAATCGACTGCGACATAATCTCTGAACGCCTTCGAAACACTTCGGACTTCTACCAGTGGTGTCATCGGTCGAGTGTCCTAGCCAGAGCAGCGACTGTGATCAGGTCCGCCAGGTCGGGTTGGAGTTGGATAGCCCCTTGGGGGAGTTTCCCATCAGGGAACCAAGCTCGCCAAGTGCGTCCTCTTCTCCAGGCGAGGTGGCTGTCCGGCTTGGTGACTGTGGCCACCAAGCCTGGGGTTGTCTGTCGCACCTGTTCGAGTGTCCCTTGGGCGATTACCTCTCCCTCATCTAGCACTAGAACCCTGTCGGCTCGGGCTGCTTCGTTCAGGTATGCGGTGGTCACCAGCACCGCAGCTCCGTCGGCGGCCGAACGGGCTATGAGGGTCCACAGGTCGGTTCGGCTCACCGGGTCGAGGCCGGTGGTTGGTTCGTCAAGGACGAGGAGGAGAGGGTTCGGAAGAAGCGCCATTGCCACTCCGAGTTTCTGGCGCATCCCGCCAGAAAGATCCCGGGCGAGTCGGTCTCGGGCAGGGCCAAGTCTCGTGATTTCCAGCAATTGATCGATTCTCCTGGTCTTGTCCAGCAAAGCGAGACGGTGGGCCGACGCCACAAAGCCGAGGTTCTCGGAGACCGTGAGGTCTTCCCACACTCCCGACGCTTCTGATTGGTATCCGATTTGCTTCGGTAGAGGACGTCTTACTCGACCCAAATTCACCTCAACGAGTCCCACCATCACCTTGGCGAGTGTGGTTTTCCCCGCTCCGTCTCCTCCGACGACTGCCAAGACTCTCTCGTGTTCGACGGCCACCGTGACCGAGTTCAGGGCGACGGTGTCGCCGAACGAAACCGACACAGCCTCGGTTCCCCAGGTCATGCGGTGCCTTCAGTGGCGGCGGGTTTCGTTGGGATCAGGTCGCGAGAGAAACGAATCATTGCCAAACCGAAGACGATAGAACCGAGGAGGAGGAGTAGGGCGAACGGCCAGAGGAGTCCAGTGATCGGCGTTGCTTTGAGCATTACCCCTTTTGAGATGATGTTGAAGTAACTCAGGGGTAGGAGGTATCCGATCCATCTGACGCCTGGTTCCATTGAGTCGAGAGGGAAGATGATCCCCGAGAGGATGACCTGGGGCATGAGTGTCATCAGTCCGAGCTGGATTGCCTGGCCTTGATTCTCAGACACGGTCGAGATCAGAACCCCGACTCCCAATGTCACCAGTAGAAACAGCATGGACCCGAGGGTGAGAATCCAGAGAGATCCTCGGAACGGAACATCGAACAGGAGATTGGCGAGGAAGAGAACAACCGCCATATCAATCGAAGCGACCAGGAAATAGGGCGCGATCTTCCCGATAATGACGTCCCGAGCCTTGAACGGCATCACTACGAGTTGGTCGAGGGTTCCTGCTTGCCGTTCTCTGACAATTCCGAGGCTTGTCAGGAGAGTCCCCACGAAAAGAAGTATGAGTCCGGCCAGACCCGGTACCAGCACGGATGAAGTGTCAAGATCGGGGTTGTATAGCACCTCGATTTCGAAGTCTGGAAGGGCTTCCAGATTCATCTCCAGGATCTTCGGTCGGGCAGCAGTGAGGATCTGTTGGGCGGCGCGGGCGTTGAACAATTCTGAACCGTCGATTAGGACGATCGCACCGCCCGTCTCTGTGACGACAGCCAAGTCGGCTTTGCCGTCACGGAGCTGTGTCTCCGCCAGCTCTCTCCCCGACGATGGGTCGGTCGATATCACCTCCAGGGGAGGCGGTAGGAGTCGAGCTACCTCTGCGGCTCCTGGGCCGTGTACAGCCACCTTGAGGGTTGTGACATCGAAACTGGCCGCATACCCAAACACCACCAGGAGGACCACTGGCATGGCGATCATCATGGCCAAGGTACGCTTGTCGCGCCTTACCTGTCGGAACTCCTTGGAGATCATTGCCAGCACAGTCGGGTTCCTTCCTATCAGCCAAGTGGATAATAAGCACCGAGGTGGGGTTGGGTGCAATTGAGCGAGACTCCGGTAGGCGAGAACGCCTAACCTGTCCCCATGAATCGAGTCCTGGCCGTACTTGTGGGGTTATGTATCGCCGGTTGTGGGGGTCCGGGTGAAGACGATCCTTCTTCGACTCTCGGGGGAGAGTTGACCGTTCCCGATGAGTCTCAAGTTGTAACCACGACGGAAGGATCCACCGAGGTGGCAACTACAACGACCATAGGTGTGACCACCACTACAACGACGATCCCGGGTGAGGCGGTAGTCGTCGCTGAAGAAGGGGTGTTGGGGATGTGGACAGGGACAATTTGGAGGGACGATGTGGTCCTGGCGGACGTTCCGTTTGGGGGGGAATACCAGGTGTTTGATTTCCTGGGCTCTTCTTCAATCGCAGTTGGAGGCACTCCGGTTGATAATCAGTGTCATTTAGCCTCTCGTCAGGTTTATGTGGAGCTGACGCCGGACCCGTGGCCGGTTAGCTCTGTTTTCTGGGCGAACAAGGTCGCCGTTCTCGCTCCGTGGAGCGTTGCACCGCACCCGATAGTTGAGCTAGAGGCAGATTCGACTTGGAGGGGAATCGCGTCAGACGTCTTGAGGGAGTTGGGAGTGAGCGATCCGAACCCGGAATTCGTGCAGCTGATTCGAGTTGATATGGAAGGCGACGGGGTCGACGAAGTCTTGGCGGTTGTGGAGAGGTTCCGTGGACGGGGCGAGGACATTCACGCAGCTTCGGCCGGTGACTATTCCGTTGCGTTCTTGAGGAAGGCAGTGGATGGGACGGTTCAAACGTTCGTGCTTGGCCACTATGTGGTCGAGGCTCAGCCGGAAGGCTGGATTCAGGATCTCGTGTTAAGCAGGGTCGACGGTCTAGTTGACATCGATCAGGATGGTGTTGACGAGATTGTCTTGCGTACCGTCTACTACGAGGGCTCTGCCGCGGAGGTCCTTGATTGGCAGGGTTCTGGGGTTGGATTTGTGAGTGTCCTAGTGCAGGGTTGCGGATCGTAGTCTGTCTGGTCGATACGCCAGGGTGGGGTGTGACTGAGTTTCCAGTGAGGTCGTGAAAGGTCGAGCAAGCGATATTCAACGGCTGAGTACCGATTGTGTTGTGGATATTGTGGTCGGGCGCTCTCGTTGTTTCGAAGTCCCTCGGGGTCCCCAATGTCTGATCACAGCCGTCTTGTCACTCGATTCGAGAGAGTGCTAATGTCAAGATCTAGCACTCAACATATGAGAGTGCTAGCAGTCTCATCGCCGGTTTGCTCGCTGAGTTGAGTGCCGAGAGACGCTGGAGCACGTGGACGTATTCGATTGGAGGAGCCAATGAAGCTTCAACCACTGAGTGATCGGGTTGTGGTCAAGGCCGAAGAAGATGCCGAAGCCCGGACCGCTTCCGGTCTAGTGATCCCCGACACTGCCAAGGAGAAGCCCCAAGTGGGCGAGATTCTCGCTGTGGGCCCGGGTGCCCTCGCCGAGGACGGATCCCGAATGCCGATGGACGTGTCCGTCGGGCAGAGGGTTCTGTATTCAAAGTACGCGGGGACCGAAGTGAAGCACGAAGGCGTTGAATACCTTGTGCTTTCTGCTCGTGACCTTCTGGCGATTGTCGGCTGATAGAGGAGATAAAAACAGATGGCAGCTAAGCAACTGAGATTTAATGAGGAAGCCCGGAGAGGGCTTCAGGCGGGCGTCGACAAATTGGCCGACACCGTCAGGGTGACGCTCGGTCCCAAAGGCCGGAACGTAGTCCTGGAGAAGAAGTGGGGCGCTCCCACAATCACCAACGACGGCGTGACAATTGCCAAGGAGATCGAACTCGAGGACCCGTGGGAGAACATGGGTGCCAAGCTCACCTATGAGGTAGCCAACAAGACCGACAACGTCGCCGGCGACGGAACCACCACGGCGACCGTCCTAGCTCAGGCGATGGTTCGTGAAGGCCTCCGCCATGTCGCCGCCGGAGCGAACCCCATGGAGTTGAAGCGGGGAATCGAGAGCGCCGTTGACGCGGCTGTTCAGGCTCTCGGCGAGATGGCGATTCAGATCAATACTGGTCCCCAGATCACCCAGGTAGCGTCGATTTCGGCCAACAACGACCAGGTGATCGGAAAGACCATCGCTGATGCGTTCGACAAAGTCGGGAAAGACGGCGTTATCACGGTTGAAGAGGGTCAGACCTTCGGACTCGAACTCGAATTCACCGAGGGTAGGCAGTTCGACAAGGGATTCTCGTCTCCGTATTTCGTAACTGATCCTGAGCGGCAGGAGGCGGTCCTTGAAGACCCCTACGTCTTGATCGCTAACCAGAAGATCAGCTCGGTGAACGACCTCGTTCCCGTGCTGGAAAAGGTTATGCAGACCGGCAAACCAGTGTTGGTCATCGCCGAGGATGTGGAAGGCGAAGCGTTGGCGACCCTAATTGTCAACAAGATTCGTGGAACCTTCTCTTCGGCCGCCGTCAAGGCTCCCGGATTCGGCGAGCGCCGCAAGGCGATGCTCCAAGACATTGCGATCCTCACTGGCGCGACCGTGATTTCTGAAGAGGTCGGTTTGAAGCTCGACAATGTCAGCATCGACATGCTCGGAAAAGCTCGGAAGGTCGTCATCACCAAGGACAACACCACGATCGTGGACGGTTCTGGTTCAGAGACCGACGTGAAGGCTCGGATCAAGCAGATCGAGCGCGAAATCGAAAACACCGACTCCGACTGGGATCGTGAGAAGCTCCAAGAGCGTCTCGCCAAGCTCTCGGGCGGCGTTGTTGTCATCAAGGTTGGCGCGGCGACTGAGGTCGAGCTTAAGGAGAAGAAGCACCGCATCGAGGATGCTGTCCAGGCGTCCCGTGCCGCTTTGGAGGAAGGCGTGGTCGCCGGTGGCGGCGTTGCCCTGCTCCGGGCCCAGGCTGCTGTCGACAAGCTGAAAGGCGGTGCCGATGACATCAAGGCTGGTCGGGCCCTAGTCCGTAGGGCCATGGAAGAGCCGATTCGTCAGATCGCGGTCAACGCTGGATTCGAAGGCGGTGTCGTGGTCGAGACAGTGCGGGCCGGAGAAGGGTCGTTCGGCTTCAATGCTGCTACGGGGGTCTATGAGGACCTCGTCGCGGCTGGCGTCATCGATCCGGCCAAAGTGACACGTTCCACCTTGCAGAACGCCTCGTCGGTTGCGGCGCTCCTTCTGACGACTGAAGCCCTCGTGGCTGAGGTCAAGGAGGAAGCTCCGGCCGGTGGAGCCGGTGGTCATGATCACGGCGGTGGTATGGACTTCTGATTTGAGGCGGATAGCCTTGAAACTGCAGGAAGAGGGGCTCCTTGGGGAGCCCCTTTTCGCGAGGATGAGTCTTCCGGCTCATTTTCAAGTTCATGGCCGGTTCTTCGCGAATCCGGCTATGGAGAGCCGGTTAGCTTGGCATACTGAGACAGTGCTTAAGGGCGGCAGAACGTGAAGTGGAGAAAAGAAGAGAAGGTATCTCCGTTACCCGAGATCCTGGTAGACGAACCGGATGACCCCAGTGTCAGCTACCGGGAGATAGTCGACCGGGTTATCGAGAGCGAGTCGAGCATCGAGTCTGTCAGATCAACCTCGATCTTCGAGAAGCCGCGCGTCCGGATATCGAAGACTCCGTTCATCATCCTCGGGGTTTCGATTGTGACGTTCGGACTCGTCTACTGGTTGGCGGGGAAGGTCGTCCGTTCCGATAACGGCGAAACCCCAGGGACAACGCTGGCTCAGGATGTGTCGACTACAGCTGCAGTCGTGTTGGGGGAAGAAGATCTTCAGGCCCTGTTTGTTGATGGTTATCGCTTCGTCGATGTGACGATGGCGGAATCAACTGTCTATCTGGACGGAGTTATCCCCGCCGCTTATCTGGGGAACGGTCTGGAGGCTTACCGACAGGGCGCACAGGCCAAGGTCGAGAGTCTCTCTGGGGTCGCCGAAGTGGTCAACCGGATCGAGGCCGGGGGAGATCCTCTAGCCCTTTACGAAGAACTGAACCGATTGGCGGTTGACGGGGAACTGGTCTTCCGCTGGTCCAAGTCTGAGATTCATGAGGAACACGAAAGCGTTCTAGACAGCATTGCAGAAGCGATCCTCGAAAACCCGGGAGTGAAAGTGCTGGTCATCGGTCACTCGGATGTTTCTGGGGTGGAGACAGATGATCAGAGTCTCGAAGAGGATCGGGCGGAGGCAATCGCGAAATACCTGGTTGATGAGGGAGTGGATCCCGAATGGGTCGATGTGATCTCTTTCGAGTCCTACTTTGGTGTCACCGAACCACTCATTTGGAGGGATCGGATAGTCCGTTTCGCAACGGAGATTCCCTGAGCAGGTCCTCATACAAGGCCAGGTACTGTCTGGCCCGGTCGGTCCAAGAGTTGTCGACGATCATGGCGTTCCCTTGCAGCGCCCTCCAACCGCGTACGTCCATGTGGGCTCTGAGAGCTTCCCCGAGAGCCCATCCCACTCCTTCGTTGGTGTAGTGCTCGAAAACGAACCCTGTCCCGGTTCCTTTGGCGACATCGGCAGGTTTCACGGTGTCGGCGAGACCTCCGGTTCTTCGGACAACGGGGAGAGTCCCGTAGGCGAGGGAATACATCTGGTTGAGGCCGCACGGCTCATACAGCGAAGGCATCAGGAATATGTCCGAACCTGCCTCGATCTTGTGCGAGAGGGCGTTGTCGTAGCCTTCTGTGAAACTCAGTTTGGCTGGGAAACGGGACTGGAGGCCAGAGAGCATTTTCACGTGTTTCGTTTCGCCTGACCCCAAGATCACGACTCGAAGGTCCCAAGTTTCCAGGAAGTGGATCAAAGGCATTTGGATGATGTCGAGACCTTTTTGGTCGACAAGGCGGGAGACCATTCCCACGACCGGTACACCCTTGCGGTAGGGGAGGCCACTCCGTTCAAGGAGGTCTTGTTTGCAGAGTTCTTTCCGGTGGAGGCTTTTCGCTGAATACCGGGCCGCGATGTGTTGGTCGATTCCCGGGTTCCATTCGGTCGAATCGATCCCGTTAAGGATCCCGGTCACACCCTTCTCGCGGAGCAGAGTATCCAAACCGGCACCTCCTCCAGGTGTCTGAATCTCTTTGGCGTAGGTGGGGGAGACTGTCGTAACGGTGTCCGCGGTCTTGATCCCTGTGCCGAGGAACGAATACTCCCTGTGGGTTTTCGAGGTCGGGTAGAACAGGCGGTGAGCCGATTTGGCGCCGAGTTCGCTTATGGCTGTGGCGTCGAAATTCCCTTGATACCCGAGATTGTGGATTGTCATCACCGAGCGTGTGTGGGCGAGAGTCTTGCTCTCCGAAAGCTTCAATCCGACCGGGACCAGACCCGTCTGCCAGTCATTGCAGTGGACGACGTCAGGGCTCCATCGAGTCGATCTGCACAGGGCCAATGCCGCCCATCCAAAAACGGCGAAACGGAGGTGTTCGTCGGAATCTGTGGTGTAGATCTTCTTCCGCTCGAAAAACTTGGGTATGTCTACAAACCAGGTGTCCGATTCTTCGTGGTGGAAGAATCCAGCTTGGATCCTTTCCTCCGCTACAGACATCGAGACAGATATCCCTGTGTCCGTTAGCCCACCGCGGGGGACTGAGCCATAAAGAGGTGTCACCGTCCGGACTTCCACCCCGAGGCTCCTCAGGTGTTGTGGGAGTGCACCCGCCACATCGGCCAAACCCCCGGTCTTGGAGAAAGGTACGACTTCGGAGGAGACGAACAGAACCTTCATCTGGTCCCCGCCGCCAGTAGAGCGAATCGATCGAGGTTCTTAATGATCTCAGCGGGCGGGTCGGTTTCGAGTGCGATGACGATTCGGTCTACTCCAAGCCTTTTTAGTTCTGCGACTCGGTCCGCGTCTGGCTGGGTTGTCCAATACGAGACCTGGAGACTGGAGGGATCTCGTCCGGCTTGTTCTATCGCTTCTCTCACTTGGTGGATGGTCCCTGCCAAGTCGTGGCGGCCAAGAGGTATCCATCCGTCGCAGAATTTGACGAGGTCTGCGATCGTACGGGGTCCGGCACCAGCACCGAGGTGGATCGGTGGATGGGGTTTCTGGACTGGTTTCGGTTCCGCCCAACTTGGCTCCAGCGACTGAGTAATCCCTTGAAAACTCGCCACTTCTTCAGTCCAGATCGAGCGGATCATCTCCAGCTTCTCGGCGACAATCTGGCGTCTTTCCTGGTATCGCACCCCGTGGCTCGCCATCTCCTCTCGATTCCATCCATATCCGACTCCGAAGATCATCCGGCCATTCGAGAGCTGGTCGATGGTCGCAACTTCCTTCGCCGTCCAAATCGGATCCCGTTGCGCCAACAGAGTGATCCCGGAGGCGAGTTTGATTCGGGAAGTCACGGCCGCTGCCGCCCCGAGAGAGACGAAGGTCTCGAATGTTTTCCAATACTTGGGGGGGAGTGGTGCGGCGCCTGGTACCCCTCCCCACGGGGTGTTCCTGGAGATCGGGATATGGGAATGCTCGGGGAGCCACAGAGACTCGAACTCGCGCTCTTCGGCGGCGACGGCGAGTTCGTCGGGGCGGAGGGTGTCTCTCGTAACGAAGAGGGATATTCCGAAGAGCATCCGTCTATTGTGCCGCGCGAAACGGCGTCAGGTGCGAAGTTCCGTTTCGCCTGTCAGATTTGGCGATAGATTCCTGGTTCATGCTCGACCAGATTCTTAATGAGATTCGAAAAGAAGGGCCCATCCCGTTCGAGCGTTTCATGGAATTGGCGCTGTACGGAGAGAAGGGGTTTTTCGCTTCGGAGATACTCCGTTCGGAGAAGAACGCGGACTTCGTTACTTCTCCGGAGGTCAGTCCACTTTTTGGAGGGACTCTCGCCGAACTGGTTGGTAGGGTGCGGAGCGAGGTCGGTGAACCGTTCCGTCTGGTCGAAGTCGGGGCAGGCTCTGGTTCCCTCCTCAATGCGCTTCTCCCGATCGCACCGGTCGAGGCGTGGGCCGTGGAAGCGTCGTCGGCGGCCCGCTCACGGTTGGAGAAGACGATCCCCGCCGACCACGTCACGGCTTCTCTTGGCTCTGTGCCGGGACCATTCAAAGGCTTGATTCTGGCGAATGAACTGATCGACAATCTCCCAATGGCGGTTGCACGCCGGACTGATTCGGGGTGGATAGAACTCTGGGTTGGAGTTGAATCGGGGAGGCTGGTGAGAGTCGAGATGCCACCCAGATCAGAGGTGCAGGCCTGGTTGGCAGAGTACGCGGGACCCGTTGAACCAGGGGGGATGGTGGAGGTGCAACTGGCCGCAAGCAGTTGGTTGTCGGTCGCCCTCGAAAAGCTTGAAGATGGAGCGGTGGTTCTATTCGACTATGGAGACACTGCTGAAGGGTTGAGGTCTCGCAGGACCGACGGGACGATCAGGACGTATCGAGCTCATCATCTGGGGCCGGATCCGTTACTGGAGCCGGGAGAAACGGACATTACGGCAGACGTGAATTTCTCGGCACTTGCCGCAACTGCTCGGAAAGCTGGATTCTTCACGGAGTATTGCAGGCAAGACGATTTTCTGATCGACCTTGGTCTGGGCGAAGAGTCGGAGCGGATGGCTTCGGCAAAGCGTCGTTTCGAGGAGGAAGGGAGTTGGGATATGGCGAGGGATATTGGCGAAAGGCTGGCCGCTGCCCAGACTCTGATTCACCCTCGGGGCTTGGGAGACTTTCGGGTCCTAGTTGCCCGGAGTTTCGTTCAACCCATATCTGAGAGCGGATTAGCATTGTCGCTATGAACAACCTCAAGACTGTTGGAATCCTCGGGTTCATGTCCGTTCTCCTCGTCCTCATGGCGGATGTCTTGGGGATGTCGATCTGGCTGGGGCTCGGTCTAGCCGGTTTCATGAACTTCATGGCGTACTTTTTCTCTGACAAGCTGGCGCTGGCCATGTCGCACGCACAACCGGTTACCGAAGCCGAGCTTCCTCAGGTCTATTCGATCGTTAACAACCTCTGCCTTTCGAGCGGTCTTCCCATGCCCAGGGTCTATCGAATTCAGTCACCGCAGCCGAATGCGTTCGCGACCGGAAGAAACCCGAAACATGCCGCGGTCGCAGTGACAACGGGGATACTCGAAATCCTTGATTACGAGCAGCTTGAGGGTGTTTTGGGCCACGAACTGTCCCATGTGAAGAACAGGGACATCCTGATCGGCTCGATCGCCGCGACGCTCGCGGCCGCTCTCACGATTTTCGCTCGGATGGCCTTCTGGGGTGGGGGACGTCGGAACAGTCGAGACAACGGAGTATTCGCCATCTTCGCTCTGGTCGCAATGATCCTCGCCCCAATCGCAGGCATGCTTCTGAGAATGGCAGTCTCCAGGTCTAGGGAGTATCAGGCCGACGCTTCTGGTGCGGAGATGACGGGGAAACCTTTGAAGCTGGCGGAGGCTCTCGCCAAGATCGGATCGTCGACGGCTCAGATCCCCATGGAAGTGAACCCGGCTTTCTCTTCTCTTTACATTGAGAACCCCCGGAAGGCTTTCTCAGGGAAGGAAGCTTTCGGGAAATTGTTCTCCACTCACCCGCCCATGAGCGACCGGATTGCCCGCCTCCGGGCGATGGCCTATCCGCTGTGATACAACTCTCGGCTGACGCCGGGGTGCTTCTGGTAGGTGCGGCTTCAGTCTTCGTGGTGGCTTGGGGAGTGTTCTTTTCGACCAACACAGCTGTTCGCGGGACGACATGGGCGCGAGAACACCTCGCGTCTTTTCGACCGGTCCTTGTGGTCTTGATGATTCTCGCTGCTGCGTTCGCTTTCGCGGCGAGGCCGGTGGTGTTTGGGGCCGCTCTGATCTATATGGTCCTGATGCTGGGAGCCTTGGTTTGGGCGTTGGGAAGGAACTTCGAGAGGCTTGCACTCTTGGGTGGTGCGGAAGAGCTGGACAGAAAATTCCGGTCCAGCATCATCCGGAGAGCCCGAAGAATCACCCTGGTGGGCGGACCTTCTCTCTTGGTGGTTGGCGGGCTTCTGGCCTTGGTTTATTTTCCGCTGGGAGCGGTGGTTGCCTTGCTCGGGATTCTTGTTTCGGTGAACGGAGTCTTATTGCGGTTGCCGAACCCCGACGAAAACCCGAGCTGAGTCGTATCCTCTTTGTACGGTTCCCGACGGTGGGTTAGTATTTCGGCTCCCCGGATAGTCTCCGGGCGGGCCGGGATGCCCGAGCGGCCAAAGGGAGCAGACTGTAAATCTGCCGGCAACGCCTTCGGAGGTTCAAATCCTTCTCCCGGCACGGTGCCGCCCGGAATGGTCCGGCACGACAACCAGCCTCCTTAGCTCAGTGGTAGAGCACTTCCATGGTAAGGAAGGGGTCCCGGGTTCAAATCCCGGAGGGGGCTCGGCGATTCGCCGGCGGATAGAGATCCGGCGTCGGATCAAACACCGGGCGGCGTAGCTCAGCTGGTGAGAGCGTTCGACTCATAATCGAGAGGTCGGCAGTTCGAGTCTGCCCGCCGCTACCGGAACCGGCCTTGTGGCGGGTTCTGAGACGCCGGCTATTCGCTTCCCGCGTCACGGCCGGTAATATGCAGCAGTCTGCCTTCTGCGCTTGCTGGAGCGAACTTGAATCTCCGGCTGGCACAGGGGCAACGGTCCTCGAAATCGAGCAGAGGATGGCGCCAATCGGCGTCACGAAGGAAGGAATTGGAGTCATGGCCAAGGCAAAGTTTGAGCGTTCGAAGCCGCATGTGAATGTGGGGACG
>CAYTVW010000023.1:0-12673 GCA_964441865.1 uncultured Acidimicrobiaceae bacterium | reverse complement strand
CGAGAGTGCCGGGCTTCTTCAGGGAGTGATCGGATCGTTTGCCCTAACCGGTGTGGTGATCATTGTGGCTTTCCCGTTAGGGGTCGCAGCCGCTATCTATCTGGAGGAATATGCGACTGACACAAAGATCTCACGAATAATCGGTACGAATATCCGAAACCTGGCGGGTGTCCCATCGATTGTCTACGGAATACTCGGGTTCTTCCTGTTTGTGAAACTCATCAACCGGGGTCTGTTCGGAATGGATGCGAATCCGTCGAGGAATCTCCTCGCGGGAGGCCTCACTCTGGCCGTTCTTGTCCTCCCGATCATGATCATCACCACCGTCGAAGCTCTGCGGGCCGTCCCCAGATCATTGCGCGAGGCTTCATTAGCGGTAGGTGCGACCAAATGGCAGACGATCAGGTCTCAGGTTCTTCCCGTAGCGCTCCCGGCGATCCTTACGGGGTCTGTCCTGACTATCTCTCGGGCGTTCGGTGAGACGGCGCCACTGTTGCTAGCGGGGGCGGTCCTCTCCCAATACTTCGGAATGAGTCAATCCGCCTCGATGGGAGACATGATCACTAATCAGCCCTACACGGCTCTCCCTTTGGTGATCTACAACTATGCACGTCAGCCCGACTCTGAGTTTGTGGCGCTGACGGCTGCCGCGATCTTGGTTCTGTTGATGATGATCCTCACTGTCAACGCGGTGGCGATTGTGGTACGCGACAGGTTCGAGCGCGATGTCTAGGTTTCTTGGATCGATTTGGGAAGGATCGGTGGAATGACAACAGGTCAGGTCAAAGCTTCAACTCGAAGGAACAAGGCGCCTGAGAGCGACTCGGTTCTCGAGACTTCGGTGGTTTTCGACGTCGAGACACTGAATGTCTACTACGGGTCTTTTAGAGCGGTGCGCGACGTCAGTCTCCAGGTCAGAGAAAACGAGATCACTGCGCTCATTGGACCGTCGGGATGCGGGAAGTCGACGATGCTCCGGTGTTTCAATCGGATGAACGATTTGATCGAAGGAGCGCGAGTCGAAGGACGGCTCACATACCATGGCGTAGACCTATATGACGACTCGGTCGACCCTGTTGAGGTTCGTCGGCGGATAGGGATGGTGTTTCAGAAGCCGAACCCGTTCCCGAAGTCGATCTATGAGAACGTTGTCTTTGGGCCTCGGGTCGCCGGTACGAAGGGGAATCTCGACGATCTTGTCGAAGGGAGTCTCACTAGAGCCGCCCTTTGGGACGAGGTGAAAGACAAACTCACCGGTCCAGCCTTGGCGCTGTCGGGAGGCCAACAACAGCGACTCTGCATCGCTCGGGCTATCGCGACCAGCCCAGACGTGGTTCTGATGGACGAACCCTGTTCGGCACTGGATCCGATAGCTACTTTGCGGATCGAAGAGCTGATGGTCGAGTTGAAGCGGGACTACACGATTCTCATTGTCACGCACAACATGCAACAAGCGGCTCGAGTCTCTGACCGAACCGCGTTTTTCTCAGTGGAAGTGAATGAAGCGGGGCAGAGGACAGGGAAACTCGTCGAGTTCGGAGAAACAGACCAGATATTCACCGCGCCGCGCGAAGAAGAGACCGAGGGATACATTACGGGGAGGTTCGGATGAGAAAGGCGGGATCATGACAGGAATCAGGAGCCATTTCCATCATGAATTGGAGGATCTTGAACGAACGATCATGGTGATGGCCACGCAGGTCGAGGAGATGGTTGAGAAAGCTGTCAACGCATTGGTGTCTGGCGACATTGACCTCGCCAACCAGGTGATCCAAGCGGACGAAGCCATAGATCAGCACCACATGGATATCCACAATCGATGGATGCTTCTCATGGCACGCCAACAACCGATGGCGACAGACCTGAGGCTTCTGTCGGCGATCCTCCATTTGAACACGACGCTTGAACGGACTGGCGATCAATGTAAGAACATCTCCAAACTTGCGGTCCTTTGCGCCGACCTTCCGACCCGAGATCGGATCTCCGAGATGGTCCGGGAGATGGGAGACCTCGTTAGGCCAATGATCCGGACTGCCGCCGACGCGTTTCTTCGCCGTGACGCTGACGAAGCCCGTCTGCTGCCCGCGATGGACGAGCCAGTAGACCGACTCAACCGAAGCATGTATCACGAGGTTGTGGAATGCGGACCCGACCCGAAGCTTCTCGAATGGGCTACCCACATGATGATGGCGGCAAGGGCTTTGGAGCGAGTGGGGGACCAGGCCGTAGACGTCGCTGAACAAGTCGCTTTTTTGGTTACCGGGGATTTTCAAGAGTTCCAGTCACCCAAACCGGGAGTGTGATCTGTGGAAGATCCCAGACGCCGGGTGGTGATCGTAGAAGACGAGTCGGCTCTCGCCGAGTCAGTGAAGTTTGCTCTTGAATCGGAAGGTTTTGAGGTGGTCACCGCTTCCACCGGTAGCGAAGGGCTGGAGAAGGTGCGGACCTGGCATCCATCGTTGGTTCTGTTGGATGTGATGCTCCCAGACTCTTCGGGTCTAGACGTGTGTCGGAAGATTAGGTCCGAGTCTGATGTTCCAATCATCATGATCACGGCTCGCGATTCGGAATCCGACAAGGTCGCTGGGCTAGAACTGGGCGCTGACGACTATGTGACGAAACCGTTCTCCGTTCGGGAACTGGTTGCCCGCTGCAGAGCCATGGTTCGCCGATCGGATCGCATGGGGCCATTTGCTGAAGCCAAAGAGGTGTTGCGAGGCGGTCCGGTGGAACTCGATATCGATGCCCACGAGGTCAGGGTCAACGGAGAACGGGTAGAGCTTCGACCGAAGGAGTTCGACTTGCTCGAATCACTGATCCGTCGCAGAGGACGCCTTGCTAGTCGTGAGATCCTCATTGAGGAGGTGTGGGGTCCCAGCTATTTCGGTGATACCAAGACCTTGGATGTCCACATCAAGCGTCTCCGCTCCAAGATTGGAGACGTTCCATCCCGTCCCGAACTGATCCTCACGGTGAGGGGCCTTGGCTACAAGTTTGCTGATGTCTGAGCCCCGGCGCCCCGGCCATGTCAGGCTCTCGACTCAACTGGTCCGCTGGTATTCCGGGTTCTTCATATTGGTCCTGGGGGTATTCGGCCTGGCGATAGAGAACTCGGTTAGCTCTCGAGTCTCAGCCCTAGAGGTTTCAGCGTTAGAGAGCGAGGCACGCCTCATCGCGACCGGAATCGAGAGTGTTTCTGATCTCCCTGCTCTGGTGGACCGGTTCTCCGCGGGGACCGATTCGAGGATCACCGTTATCTCCCGAGACGGAGCGGTCCTAGCCGACAGCATCGAAGATGAGTCGGCACTGGATAACCACGGGGATCGTCCGGAGATCGCCGAAGCGCTTTCGGGAGGGGTCGGAGTCGACCGTCGGGTTTCCTCGTCAATTGGTGATTCCCGTCTCTATGTTGCGGTCCCGTCGGAGTCGGGGTTGGTGGTTCGTGTCTCGAAAACCGAACGGCAGATTGACGAGACCATGGCGGAGATTCGGAGAAGACTGGTCTGGCTTGCCCTTGCTGCAGGCGTTCTTGGGCTGTTGGGTTTGATTGCGATGAGTCGGAGACTGACCCGGTCTCTGGCTGAGGTCATTTCCTTGTCGGAGGGGGTTTCTTCGGGAAAGGCCGGACTTCGGCCGAAGCGCTCGGCTGTTTTCGAGGTGGATCAGTTGGGTCTTGCCGTCGGGAAGCTGGCAGCCGACATGAGTCATTTGAGAAGCGAATCCCAAGACGCCGACAATTCGTTGAGGGAGATCCTCGAAGCAGTGCCAGAAGGTCTGGTATTGATCGGGCCTGACGATGAGATTGTGTATACCAATCAGATAGCTTCCCATCTTCTTGGGAGAGGGCATCCATCTCGTCTCTTAGGAATTGCGCCGTATCCGCTCCAGGAGATTGTCCGCCAGGCTCGTTCTGAGAAGGAGAGCCGTCGGTGCGATTTGGCTTTAACGGGATCGAGACCACCAATCCACGCTGTGGCTGTGCCGCTCGACGCCGAGGGAGATCGGATTCTTCTCTGGGTTGCGGATGTCACCGAACAGTTCCGAACGGATTCCGCCCGTAGAGGCTTTGTGGCAGACGCATCACACGAGCTGAAGACGCCAGTTGCATCAATACTCGCCTCGGCCGAAGCAGCCAGGATGGCATCAGAGAAAGACCCCAGCCGAGTGGAAGGATTCTTGCGGGCGGTCGAAGAAGGGGCGGAACGTCTCTCTCGGATTGTCGCTGATCTCTTGGATCTTTCTCGTCTTGAATCTGCCGATCTCTCCCAAGAATCCGTTGACCTGGTCAGGATCGTTGAGGAAGAGGTGGCTGTATGCCGGGGGGTCGCTTCCGAGAAAGAAATCGACATGGAGGTCTCGGTAGTCCCGGCCGAAGTGCGGGGCGATCCAAGTGAGTTGCGACTCCTCGTGCGAAACCTCTGTGAAAACGCTCTTAGGTTCACAGACCGGGGCGGAAAAGTCCGAGTCGAATTGGAGACCAAAGGAAATCGGGCTGTGTTGCGGGTCTCTGATACGGGGATCGGGATTCCATCGCGCGATCTGGGGAGGGTCTTCGAACGCTTCTATCGGGTGGATGAGGCAAGGAATAGAGAGAAGGGTGGGACTGGTCTCGGTCTGGCAATCGTGAAACACGTAGCCGAGCGTCACAGGGGGAGCGTCTCTGTTTCTAGCGAGTTGGGTGTCGGTTCGGTCTTCTCCGTCGACCTCCCGCTCCTAAGTGGGGTGGCGGCTTCCGGTTCGGATTGAGCTGTCGCTATCCTCACCCAAAGAAATGTCGCTTCTCGATCGCATCGAGCAGCCCGCCGATCTGCGAGAGCTCACCTATCCAGAACTCGCCGACCTGTGTGAAGAGCTGCGTACATACATTCTCGATACCGTTTCGCGTACCGGCGGGCATCTATCGCCGAACCTGGGGATAGTGGAGCTGACGCTGGCTCTACACCGGGTGTTCGACTCTCCGAGAGACCGAATAATCTGGGATGTTGGTCACCAAACATACGTCCACAAGTTGATTACGGGACGTCGAGATCGTTTTGAGTCCATAAGGTCTTTCGGGGGTCTTTCCGGGTATCCGTGCCGGAAGGAAAGCCCTCACGATCAGGTGGAAAACAGTCATGCTTCTGTAGCGCTGAGTTATGCCTTGGGGAATGCACTCACTGATCCTGATTACTGGACTGTCGCCGTGATCGGCGACGGGGCGCTCACCGGTGGAATGGCCTATGAGGCCTTGAATCACATCGCTTATGCACGTCCGCGGCGGTTGGTGATCGTAGTGAACGACAACGGCCGATCTTACGGGCCGACCGTCGGTGGGTTGGCAATGCTGGCGAGTCTTTCGCATTTGCGGACCGATCCTCGATACGAGTGGGTAAAGAAGCAGACGAGCCGTCTTCTTCGTGGGCTCCCGCTCGTCGGCGAGACGGCCGACGAGCTGGCAGTGCGATTCAAGGAGGCCGTGAAAGCGATTCTTGAGCCTTCGACGGTTTTCGACACGCTCGGACTCAAATACACGGGGAGAATCCCAGGCCACAATCTGGAACACCTCGAAGAGACCTTTGGGCGAGCCAAGGAGTATGACGAGCCGGTGGTGGTACATGTCGTGACCGAAAAGGGGAGTGGCTACCAGCCAGCGATCGACGACGATAGCGAGAAGCTGCATGGGGTTGGGGCGTTTGATCTGGCCACCGGTCAGCCTCACACCGCTGAGCTTCGTCTCACAGATGTTGTGGCAGCATCGATGGTCGATTTGGCGGGTCGTTACCCCGAAATGATGGCAATCTCGGCGGCGATGGTCTCGCCAATCGGCTTGAGTCCGATGGCCAAGGCATACCCTGATCGGGTACTGGATACTGGGATAGCCGAACAACACGCAGTCGGATTGGCTGCTGGTCTGGCGATGGCAGGGAAAAAGCCAGTCTGCGCCATGTACTCGACTTTCCTGCAACGCGCGTACGATCAAGTCCTCCTTGACGTCGGCTTGCACAACCTCCCCGTGACTCTTCTCCTTGATCGGGCCGGAGTAACCGGACCGGACGGAGCTTCCCATCACGGCGTTTTCGACCTCTCGTTTCTGCGTACGGTTCCGAACCTGGTACTTGGTGCTCCCTCAGACGGCGAAGAGCTTTCCCGAATGTTGGAGACCGCGATGCGTCACAACGGTCCAATAGCGATCCGCTACTCCCGGGTTCTCGCGCCCGGAATCCCTGAGCTGCCAGCCGAGCCCTTGGTAATCGGTGAATGGGAGGAACGCTCTTCCGGAGATGATGTGCTGTTCCTTGCCAACGGTCGGATGATTGACCATGTTCAGAAGGCGGCTGCCACTTTGGCCCAGAAAGGGGTCTCTTGCGGCGTGGTGAACGCCCGATGGGTCAAGCCCTTGGATTCCAGGCTCGCTGGCTGGGTAGCGGATTACCCGGTGGTTGTGACGGTGGAAGACAACTCAGTTACGGGCGGATTTGGATCGGCGGTCCTGGAAGCACTGGCGGGGACGGATCTCTGTTCGAGGGTCAGTGTGTTCGGGATCCCGGACGAATTCCTGCCACACGGTTCCGCGGCCGAAGTCTTTGGGTCTATCGGGCTGGATCCAGAGTCTATTGCCGAGAGGGTGGAAACCCTGGTAGACGGGGCCCGGAAACCAAGACGGAGGATCCTCCGTCGGTAGCCTGGTCCTGTTGGCCGGCCAGGAGTTTTCTGAGGGAGTTTCGGTGTGTCTGGAACAAAAACGGGGTTGGCTGACGTCTTCTTAGGGTGGCGCAGACTCCGAAATGGGAGAGTCTTTGGTGGAAGGATTAACTTGAGGTCAAGAATCCCAGGAGGCGAGGTGTCGGCGGGGCGACGGGCGAACCACGTGGCTGCATTTGCCGGAGTCGCACGCATGGTGATTGAGCTTGACTGGTCTATTGTCGCATGAATGATTCCCGCTTCGACAGCGAAAGGCGGTCGCCCAATGCGAATTGGTGGCTCGGTGTATCCAAGTGAGTAGGCATGTTTCCACTTCGGGCGTCACTCCCTGGAAAGTCGTAGCAGCGGTTCTGCTCGGCACGACTCTGGGAGTTGGGGCTTGGCTGTTCACCTCCAACGTTTACCCGGGTAGGCCGACGACTACCACCACGACCACGACGACCACGACGACCACGACCACGACGACCACGACGACCACGACGACCACGACTGTCCCTCAGAGAGGGCTCCACGAGGTCCCGGGCTGGACGGTTGGGGAGCCTTGGGGTACCGAGACCGAAGGTCTCCTGATGTTCCGAGGGAACCCGACCAGAACTTGGTATGGAACGGGCCCTCTCCCGGATGAGGCGCCCTCAGTGTTGTGGCGATATCCCAAGTCGGCGATGTGTGGAAGTTCGTCCGTGGGGGGGGAATTCACTACATGGTGTGGCACGGGTTGGACGGGTCAACCCTCCGTCTGGGTCCGCCCAGATGGGATCACCGAGGTTGTTTTCGGAGCCTATGACAAGGCCGTTCATTTCGTGAATGCCGAGACTGGCGAGGCAACGCGACCCAAGTTTCAGACGGGGGACATCATCAAAGGTTCTGTTTCAATCGACCCTGACGGCTTTCCGCTTGTATACACCGGGTCTCGGGACAACAAGTTTCGGATCATTGCTCTTGATCGTGAAGAGCCGGTGGAACTGTGGTCCCTAGACGCCTCGGCAGTGAAAGGGATCTGGAACAACGACTGGGATTCGAACCCGGTGATTCTCGACGATCTTCTTCTTGAAGGTGGCGAAAACGGCTGGTTCTTCATTATCAAACTGAACCGGGGCTATGACGCCGACGGGAAGGTCAAAGTCGAACCAGAACGGATCTTCGAGACTCCCAGCTACAACGACGAGCTTCTGGCCAAGCACGGACCAAACGTCTCTGTCGAGAACTCCGTCGCTGTTTATGGTCGCAGGGTGTATTTCGGAAACTCAGGAGGACGGATCCTGGGGTTTGATTTCACCGACGTCGAGGAAGGGAAGGTGTTGGAGGTCTTCGACTTTTGGGTGGGAGACGACGTCGACGCTTCGATCGTTATCGACGAGGAAGGGATGCTCTACGTGTCGGTGGAGTTGGAGAAGTTCAGAGAGAGGTCCAGAGAGGTGGGACAGCTTGTGAAGCTGAACCCCAAAAACGTGAGCAACCCGATCGTATGGGGCCTCCAGATCCCGGGTGCGGGAGGCGGAGACGGCGGGTTATGGGCCACTCCTGCCTACAAATTCGGTCATCTCTATGTCACTACCCACAGTGGGAGGCTCCTTGCCGTTGATGCTGAGACCGGGAGCATCGACTGGGAAGAGCCGGTTGGCGCCCATTCCTGGTCGTCGCCGGTGATAGTCGACAACGTATTGTTGGTTGGGACCTGTTACGTCCCACAGCTCAGGGCGTATTCGCTTGAGGATCCTTCTCACCCCCAGCGGATATGGACTCTGGAAAACGCCGCGGGAGGGTGCATCGAGTCGACGCCCGCCGTATGGGACGGAGTGATATACGTGGGGAGTCGAGACGGATACGTGAGGGCCTATAAGTGAGAAGAGCCAAATGCGTTGGTTTGATACTGGCCACCGGGCTTCTTGGATGCTCGCAGGAGCCGGGTCTCGAATCGACCACATCAATGTGGACTCCAGATCTGACAACCATTATCACCGAGACAACCAGCGTCACCGTGGACACAGTTCTTGAGCCGTGCCAGGACCCGCAGTATTCAGTGACATTCTTGCCTGAGGGAGTCAGAGGGAGTGAAGCGGTAGCTCTGGACGAAGTTGAGGTGGATGAATACACGTCGATCGCTGGTACATCGGTTCGGATTTGGGCTAGGGACGATGGTCAGATCGGAGTTGCTCTAGTCAGGGGATCGCTCCCTCCAGGACAGTTCGAAGGCGATGTCGGAGAGGTGTCTGTCGACGGGACCCCTGGGGTCGCTGGTCAGATGCCCGACGGTCACTGGGTGGTGGCTTGGGTCGAAGAACCGCAAGAACGCTGTGATGTCTATTTCTTGGTGCTGAAGCAACCAGTCGAGGCGAGCGAGGTGAGAGCGACTCTGGAATCCGTGAAGCGGATCGGGCGGGGGTCTGACTGAGGCTTCTGCTTCGGTTGACCCTTTGTTTGGATGAGTATGGGGCTGTTGGCCTTCGGGTTCCGGACTGGGTTCGTCGCCAAATTGGGAAGGGTCGGGGTTTTGGCGCCCCGACCCTTCTAGTCACCTCCGAAGTGTTTACTTCTTTGGCTCTTGCTGGCTTTCCTTGAGCAGCTCGCCGATTGCGGCGACGCTCCCCAACACCCCTTGAGTGTCGAGGGGGAGGAAGACCTTGGTGGCCTGACCGTTGGCGATACCTTGAAGGGCTTCTAGGTATTTGATGGCGATCAGGTCGTTAGTGGGGTTGCCCTTGTGTATAGCCGAGAAGACTCGCTCGATGGCTTGGCCTTCACCTTCTGCGAGCGTGAGCTTCTGGTACTTCTCTGCATCCGCCACCGTTTTGATGGCATCGGCTTGTCCTTGAGCCTCGGTGATCTGCATCTGCTTGACACCTTCAGCCCTCAAGATCCGAGCGCTCTTCTCACCCTCGGCTTCGGTCACGACGGCACGGCGATCTCGTTCGGCCTTCATCTGACGGTGCATGGCTTCGGTGACATCGACCGGCGGTTCGATTCTCTGAATCTCGACGCGGACGACTCGAGTGCCCCACTTGTCGGTGGCGTCGTCGAGGATCTCGCGCAACTTAGTGTTGATCACTTCGCGGGAGGTCAAAGCCGAGTCGAGGTCTAGATCGCCAACCACATTACGGAGGTTTGTCTGAGCGAGTTTTGTCACAGCGACTATGAACCGGCTGATGTTGTACTTCAGCTTCACAGGATCGGTCGCCTCGTAATAAACGACGGCGTCGACCGTTACGACCACGTTGTCCCGGGTAATCACTTCCTGCGGCGGAACGTCGACCACTTGCTCACGCATGTCGACCTTGGCCAGGGTCTGGAAGAACGGGACGATGAACACAAGGCCCGAACCGACCGTCTTCTTGTATTTCCCAAGCTGCTCGACGAGACCCTTCTCGAACGGCCTGACGATCTTCAAGCTGGCAGACAGGATGACAATCGCCACCACCGTCATTACCACCGCCAACGTGATTACTTGATTGGTATCCATTACCTCTCCTTTTGTTTCCTATCGAACTTTGGTTCAGTCTTCAATCGGGGTGACGATGAGGCGTGAACCTCTGACCTCTTCAACCCGGATCGGAGTCCCAACAGGGAGGGAGCCGCCGTCTACGGTTTCTGCTCTCCATTCCTCGCTCTCGACCCGGACCATTCCCTTCGCAGTGCCAGCTGTTATCTCCGAAATCACGGTTCCTCGGGCGCCATCTAAGCGGAAAGCACCGACCTTCGGTTGGTCAGTGTTGCTCGTCACGAACCGGCGAAGGTACGCGAGGGCGATCAGCGAGACTCCGAAGAACACGAGCCACTGAGTTGTGACGTTGATTCCGATCCATGCCAACACGGCGGCGGCAGCTGCTCCCACCGCGAACGGGAACATGAAGAACCCGGCGGTGAAAATCTCACCAACCCCCAAACCAATAGCGGCGATGGTCCAGAACCAACCCCAAAATTCTATGTTTTCCACTTCACTACCTCCTCCGGCGAGGCCGGATCCAACTATTGCGCCAATTGTCAGGCTCAGAATCCCGATTCCGTAGGCCCAGGTAGCTTTCCGGTCGGTACGTCTCTTTTCGGTTCTGCCACTGGTGGTGTCTTCCCAGCTGGCCCCAGCAGGTCTTTGGCGGTATTCGGAAGCCCATGCTTCGGCGAAATCCGCCACATTGGGTCCGACGACCGTTCGGGCGTCGCGTCCTTCCGAAACCGCTTGAGTGAGATGCTCTGTCAGCTCGACATGCATCTCGTCGATAGCCTTCTTTGGCACTCCGGTTTCTTTCCAATACCGAGTGCAGTCAGTGACCAATCGGGCGATCTCTGCAATGTCAGCCACTAGTCTCTCCTTCCAGAACCTTGTTGACGCCAGAGACCAGAGTGCCCCAATCCTCTGTCCAGGCGGCTAATGCCTTCTTCCCGTCTTTCGTTATTCGGTAGTACTTTCGAGCTGGCCCTTCCGGCGATTCCACGAGGTATCCCTCGACCAGTCTGTTCCGCTGCAGGCGACTCAACACGGGGTAGATGGTTCCTTCGGAAGCGAGCGTCAGCCCGTGAGACGATAGTTTCCGGATCATCTCGTACCCATAGCTGGGTTGGCGGGCGATCACTGCCAGTAGGCACATGTCAAGTACACCTTTGAGAAGCTGGGCGGTGCGGTCCGCTGCCTCCCATGGTGGGGCTTTATCGTTAGCTACCATGCGAACCAAGATAGCTTAGTTGGGGAATTAGTGCAAGTGGAATTGGTTTACCGCCTGTTAAGGGAGTCTCGTATCTCACGCAACAGGACCACTTCTTCCGAGGGGGGCGTCTCGGCAGCTGCTTCCTCTCTTACGAGGCGAGTCTTCATGGTGTTGTAGGCCTTAACGATTAGGAACATGATGAAGGCGACGATCAAGAAGTTGATCAATGCCTGAAGGAATGCCCCTCCGCTGCCCTGTTTGACCCCGTCGACCGTTTCCCCGAAGGTCCACATTCCATCCAATCCGTCGAGGCTGAAGATCATCCCAATCAGGGGGCTGATGATTCTGTCTGTGAGTGATTTGACGACATCGGCGAAAGCGACGCCCATGACGAAGGCGACGGCAATCTCGATGAGGTTTCCTCGGGCGATGAACTCTTTGAATTCTTTAATCACGGGTTTCCTTTCGACTTCAAGGCGAAAGTAGTCGTTTGCTGCGACTCAAGACGCCCGATACAGGGAGAATCTGCCCGGTTGATTCGACCGACCCATACCTAATCTCGTCTGATCCGACTACCTTCCTTAAGATGTCGGCTGTCCGCCCGTCGCTCGCCACTATCGATCAACACCTCGAAGACTCCGGGGTGAAGGTCACTGTCTCGCTGGGGTACGGCGAAGATGTTTACGTGGGGACTGCCGACGGACCGTCGGATCTGCAATACAGGCCAAGGGCAGTGGGGGAGGCGACACTTCGCGCGGTCGAGAACACTCTTGGTGGAAGCATCCTTTTCGATCTCACTGCGGTGGGAACGTCGGATCTTGGTCCTGTTCGGATCGCGTTGGTCCAGATCCGTCAAGAAGGGTTCAGCGACTACCTCATCGGTTCTGCCCTGATTCGGGGCGGTGATCCGGTGACGGCTACCGCCAAAGCCGTCCTTGACGCTCTGAATCGTCGACTCGTCAAGCTCTAGATCCGAGTATCTTCGGGGTGTGAGATAGTCTCCTAGACTTGATATACTCGCGCTCAGATTTCCTAACGGAGTGAAACATGGATCAGATGACTAACAAGGCGCAACAGGCGTTGCTGACTGCCCGGGACCACGCGAAGGCCTTGAATCATGGCTCAATTCAGCCCCTGCACCTCCTGACGGCTTTGCTTGGGCAGCCGGACGGAATAGCGCTCCCTCTCCTCCAAGCGGCCGAAGCTCAACCATCAGCTGTCCGACTCGCCCTGGAATCGCACTTGTCGGGGTTGCCAAAAGCCTATGGCGCCTCGGATCCTGGGATGTCTCCCGATTTAGCGCGAGTAATGGAAGCGGCGGGGAAGCAGAGGGAATCCTTGGGTGATGACTACCT
>CAYTVW010000022.1:0-12684 GCA_964441865.1 uncultured Acidimicrobiaceae bacterium | reverse complement strand
CAGATCGCCCCACCAACCAAGGTGAATCGTCGACGGGGCTCCAATCTCGTCACCCTGGTGAATCTCAATCTCTCCCATCTCCATCCCCTCGTACTGGAGAGCACGAGCCAACGCAACCGCAGCGCTTCCGGTAGCGGGGTCTTCAGTTACCCCCAGCGCAGAGGCGAAGAATCTGGCCTTTACCGAACTCTTCTCGTTCTCCCAAGCCCACATGTACCGATGCACTTCATCGGTTGGAGGTTCCGCTTTCCTGACGTCTTCTGCCGAATCAAGACGAACAAGCTCGTATTCGAGCGGCATCTGGACAACCAGTCTTCGCTTGTCCCCCAGGTCCCGCACCCGTTGTCCTCCAGAGACCGAGATCAATGACATCCCATCCTTCATCCGATAACGGATCTCCCCAATCCCGCAGCTCAGAATCCCGGGATTCTTCGGAAGCTGCGAATCGAGGAGCCAACCAAGGCCCACCAGTGGATGTCCGGCAAAAGGCAACTCGGTCCCGGGAGTGAAAATCCTGGCCTTGGGACGACGGGGGTCAGCCCAATCCACGAACACCGTCTCGGAAAATCCCAGGTCGGATGCGACTTGCTGCATCTCGGTATCCACCAAGCCTGTTAGGTCGGTCACAACCCCGAGAGGGTTTCCTCCCTCGGTGCCGCGAGTGAAAACACGGAGCATGTAGCACTGATGCACATCATCACTGTATCCCGAAAAGGCTTACGGAGGCGGGATGAAATCCCGAATCCTCGATCTTGTCAACTGCGAAATAGGGATTTCGGAACCTCAGATACGGAAGAGCCCCGGGGTCTCCCGGGGCGCTCAAGTTACTTCCGCTTGTGCCTGTCTTCCTTAAGGCGCTTGCGGTACTTGTGCTTCGACATCTTCTTGCGGCGCTTCTTGATAAGCGAACCCATGTTTGACCTCAAATCTTGCTGGCGGCGAGACTCAAGATTGGTCGGATTGCTCGTCTTGGTCAAACCGAAGGCCGAAAAACGGCTTCTAGGGCTTCGGGCCACAAGCCTCAATGAAGATGTTTTTAGCGGCAGGAATCACCCGTTGAATAGCTTGCTCAGCCCGAAGGATCATCCCCTCCGCCTCTGCGACTCCGATCCAGTCCACTACATCGACTTCGACGTTCACCAACACTTCGTCAGGACCCATCTGCATTGTGAGAAGCCTTCCTACCGAGCTTATCTCCGGCATTGACAGGAGACTGGTCCTGATCATCGCTCGATCAGACCGAGTGGCGGCCTCACCTATCAGCAGCTCTTTGGTCTCATTAGCCAACAGGACTGCTACCAGGGCCAATACACCGCCGATGAGGAGGGATGCGACACCGTCCCATCGAGCACTCCCGGTCACATGGGTGAGGATTGAGCCAGACAGCGCAAAAATGAGCCCGACCAGAGCAGCCGAGTCTTCCATCAGTATCACGATCAACGGGGTGTCTCGTCCGTCGTGGACTTCCCGCCACCACGAACGAGTCCCTCTCCTCCGGTTGAACTCTCTCATTGCGAAGACGAAAGAGCTCGCTTCGACAACCAGAGCAACACCCAAGACGACGAAAGACCACAAGAGGGCTTCCACCGAGTGCGGGTGACGGAGAGCCTCGATCCCGTGCCTAACGGCCAAGACTGCTCCACCCGCAAAAAGCATCACCGCGACCATGAAAGACCAGAAGAACGACTCTTTCCCGTGTCCGAAAGGATGCCTGACGTCAGCCGGCCGATGTGCCGCCTTCATCCCCCACAGCAAAAGGCCTTGATTCCCGGTATCTGCAACCGAATGCCAGGCTTCAGAGAGCATCGCAGCCGACCCCGTAAGAGTGGCGGCAACAAACTTCGCCGCAGCAATCACAAGATTGGCGGCAAACGCGGCGACAACCGCCAGTCTCGAACCCTTCACGGCCACGAGTCGAGTCTAAATACCGAAAGCCTCACGTCTGAATCGCGACGTCAAACATTCGGGATTACTTAGGCAAACCCCTTCCCAAACCGATAGCATCTGTGGATGACTTGTTTTGGCCGCGGGCTAATCTCGGCGGTGTTGGGCAATTGCGATTTTTCCCCTTGGCCTAACTGGTTTGTAGAACAAGCGTTTGGGTGTGGCATCCTGTCTTAAGGCAAGGTCTTTCAATAGATGACCGTGAAATATGAAGTCCAGAACCGAGTGGCGATTATCACAATCGACCGCCCTGACCGAAGAAACGCCATCGACGGTCAAACGGCCGTAGCTCTTCGAGACGTCTGGACTCGTTTCGACGCCGACAAGAAGGCATCCGTGGCGATCCTCCACGGCGAGGGAGAGCACTTCTGTGCCGGCCTTGACCTCAAGGCCCTCGACGCCAAGGACCACCCCCACGGACTTCTCGGAATGACTCGGAGTTCCGTTTCAAAACCGACTATCGCTGCGATTGAGGGCTACTGCGTAGGCGGTGGTCTCGAATTAGCGCTCTGGTGCGACATCCGAATTGCCTCTGAGTCGGCGAAGTTCGGATTCCTTGAACGGAGATTCGGCGTCCCCCTCATGGACGGAGGCACCCAACGTCTCCCCAGGGTAATTGGCGAAGGGTTCGCCATGGAGATGATCCTCACCGGTCGGATTGTCGATGCCCTCGAAGCGGTCGGGATCGGACTCGTTAACCGTGTGGTTGGAGCTGGTGGCGCCCTCGAAGAGGCGATCCGCTATGCCGCGAGAATCGCTGATTTTCCGCAAGAGACCGTGCGCTCCGATCGAGCCGCTCTCATTGAGGGGCTCGGGCTTCCCATCGAAGAAGGGCTGGAGATCGAACGTTCCAAAGGAGGCGAAGTCTTTGAAGTGGGCCGTAAGGGGGCCGAACGGTTCGTAGCGGGAGCTGGCCGGAAAGGCCGCCATGTTGCCTCGCTGGTCAAGCCAGCCGAGTTCTCGTCCGAAGACTCGGAAGAACCTCCTTCCAAGCCATCCAAAGCCAAGGCTTCACTGAAACAAGAAGAGGAGCTCTCCCAGCCGTCCGGTGACCCCCAAAAGGCAGCAGCGAAACGGTCCGTTGATCGACCCATCATCCCAGAGGTGGAAGAAGAATCCGAGACCGAGGATTTCTCGTCCATGTTGGAGGAAATGGAGCCAATCGAGACCGCTCCTTCTAAAGGGAAGAAAAAGGCTGCTCAACCGGCCGAACCAGCCCTCGCTGCTCCGAACGAAGACGGCTCCGTCGTGATTGATCTCGCCGACGAACAAGTACCGATTTGGTTCCGGCTCCCACCCAAAGGCTCGGGACCGGGAGTCCTCCTGCTTCACGACAAGAAGGGAATAGATGAGGCTTTCCGAACAGCGGTCGAGAAACTCGCTCGCTGTGGGATGACAGTCTTAGCGGTCGACCTCGGAAACTACTCTCCGCAGACCGTTGTGAAACGGATCAAAGGTGCGATGGAACTCCTCATTGACGACCCGGCCACCCAAGGGACCCACGTCGGCATGGTCGGATACGGGATCGGAGGCGGTCTCGCAATGTGGTATTCGACAATCGACGAACGCGTCAAGGCCTGCGTCTCGTATCGAGGTCGGTTCCCCACCGGGATGAACCCCATGTTCAGCCGCACCAAATCTGCCTATCTCGGACACTATTCAGACTCCGACCCGGAATTGCCTTCTGACTACGCCTACACCCTCGAAACCAAGCTGAGAGACCTCAAGGTTGAAGCCACATTCAACACCTACCCAGGGGTAACTGAGCCTCTTGACGATCCGCGCAGCTTTGGCGCGGCCGAACTGGCTTGGGAACGAACGGTGGCGTTCCTCGACCGAGTTCTCGCCTAACCAGATTCAGTTAGGCGCCAAGAGCGGTACTCTGATTGCATGACCTCCATCCAATGGTTGGACCGCCCAACCCTGAACAACCCAATCGCCCTGATTGCCTTTCAGGGATGGGGAGACGCCGGAAACGCCTCAACGCTCGCGATCGAGCACCTTCTCGACTCATTCGACTCGAATGTGTTTGCCCTCTTGGATTCAGACGACTTCTTCGACTTTCAGGTTGCGCGGCCACAAATCGAACTGGACGACGACCAACATCGAATCATCGAATGGCCCGACACCGTATTCCACCGGATTCCCCTTGACACGAGAGACCTGGTGATCGTCACCGGTCCCGAACCCCACAATCGATGGAAGCGCTTCTGTCAAGATCTGGCTGAAGTCCTCGCTTCAGTCGGAGTCACAGACGTTGTCACTTTGGGTGCCTTCGTTGGCCAGGTCCCCCACACTCTCCCGGTACCTCTGATTGGTGTTTCTGAAGAACCAATAACCTCCAGCACCCATGGGCTCCCCCAATCAGACTACGAGGGTCCAAGCGGGATCCTCGGCGTCCTGAACCATTACCTCGCACCACGTGGTTTCGACGTCCTCGGGATCTGGGCAGCGGTCCCCCACTACATCTCCGCCCAGGAATACCCTCCGGCTGCCCTAGCCCTTCTGGAAAAGACCTCTGACATCTTCGGGATCGATGTCGACCTAACCGACCTGAAGGAGGCTGCCGACGAGATGACCGAAGAGATCGACGCCGCGATCGACGACCCGGATATGCGCGATTACGTCACCCGTCTCGAAACCCACGCACTCTCCGAGAAGATCGGTATCGGACCGGTTGATCCCGATCTTCTCGTGGACGAAATCGAGAAGTACCTGCGAAACGACTGATCCGCGATCCGTTCGTTCAGTTGGCGAGCAGTTCCAATCACATCCGGATCAAACAGAAGGAACAATCGCAACGAACAACCGAAGCGGGGTTCAGAATCCACGCTACCGACCCGATAAGGCTCCGATGGCCGTTCTTCTCAACGAGACAAACGAAGATAGAGTCGCGAATACTGCGGCGGTATGGACGCGCAACCTGACTCGACTGTTCGGGAAAGAAACCGCCGTCAACGATCTCTCCCTCAACATCAGTCCCGGAGAGTTCTACGGTCTCTTAGGACAGAACGGTGCCGGGAAAACCACCACCATTAAGATGATCGTAGGTTTGCTCCGGCCGACATCCGGAACGGCCGGTGTCCTCGGCTTCGATACCTGGGCCGACCCGATAGAAGTGAAGAAACGGATCGGCGTTCTCCCCGAAGAATTCAATCTCTACGAGCGCCTCAGCGGAGCCGAGTTGCTCGACTTCACGGCTTCCATGCACGGTCTTTCGAAGGCCGAGAGCGTCGGCCGACGAGACGAACTGCTGGATCTCCTCGATCTCACCGGGGCCGCCCACAAGTTGGTCGGCGACTATTCCCGGGGCATGAGAAAGAAGGTTGCGTTGGCAGCCGCCATCATTCACCGCCCCCAAGTTCTGTTCTTGGACGAACCTTTCGAAGGGGTCGATGCCGTTTCGGCCAGGCTCATCCAAGGACTCCTCCAACGGTTTACGGCTCAGGGAGCCACCATCGTGTTCTCGGCTCACGAGATGCACCTGATCGAGAAGCTCTGCACGCGGGTTGGGATCATGATTGAAGGCCGTCTGGCTGTTGAAGACACCCTCGATGGCCTTATGGCCCGGACTGGCGGCAAGACAGTAGAGGACGCCTTCATCATGGCGGTCGGAGGAGAAACATCGAGCGAAGGATTGAAGTGGTTCGACGGCTCGTCTGGCTAAAGACCCGACTCCTTTGGAACGGTCTCAAGAGAGACGTACAACGCCGTGTCGGATTCCCTCTGATCATCGCTCTGGTCGGCCTTGTTTCAGCGAACGTATCCTCTCTATATCGAACCTCAATAGCTGGGCTCCGTCCGGAAGCCGCCGCAGAATTCGCATTGTGGGGGGCATTCTCATTCTGGATTGTCTGGATAGCTCTCCCGGTTTTCGTGTTCCCCCTCGACGAGAACCTCGATCCTCAACAGTTTGCCCTGGCTCCGGCCCGTCCTCGTTCGCTCATCGCTGGTCTCGGAGTCTCCGGACTGGTGGCGCCCTCGGCGGTGCTCCTTTTCGTCGTTATCGGCACCAACATCGCGGTCTTCTCAGAGCAATGGCCGATGGCCATTCTCTCCGGTCTTTTGATGATGACCTTGATGATCATCTCCGGCCAACTGTTCACCACTCTGGTCTCTTCGATGTTCAAGACTCGGATTGGGCGGAACCTGACGGTTTTCGTGGTGCTGGCTATTGCCGTGATCTGGATTGGCTCCTATCAGATTGCGCGGGATGCGATTTTCGCACACGGCCTGGGCAGCGCGGTCACAATCCACCCGGCGAGTCAACTCTCTTTCATTGCTCCGCCCGTCGCCGTTCAACGGATCATCACCTCCTCTATCGACGGCATGGGTTGGGATACCTGGGGGTGGGTGGCTTTGAGCATCGCCTGGATTGGTCTGTTCGCTTGGCTCTGGCACAGGATTCTCAGGTGGATTCTGACTACGCCAACCCAGGGCACCTCCCTGGCCGCCGAAGCCCGAGGACAAGGACTCGCGGCCGGTCGCTGGCACCCGGCTCTCGTCCTCGCCCGGAAAGAGCTCCGGTTCTTCTTGCGTGACCCTCGGCAACGGATGGTGTGGACAGGAGCGGTGATATTCCTGGGGCTGGGAGCAGCTCAGGCATTCGTGGGTTCGACCGGAATCGGCCTCTTCCGGGATCGCGTTTGGCTCCCCTTGATGGCTCCAGTCTTGGTTATGTTCATCGGGCTCCCTATCGCCCTGAACCTTTTCGGATGGGAACGGAACGCCGCCTCATACCTTTTCGTTCTCCCCGTATCCGGCCGGAACATCATTATCGGGAAGAACTTGGCCACGGCTTCGGCGATCATGGCCGAGTCAATCATCTTGGCCCTGATTCTCTCTGCCCTATCAGGATCATGGTCGGTGATGACTCTGCTCCCCGCTCTCACAATCGGCGCGATTGCTTGCCAGATGGCTATTGGAAATCTGGTCTCTGTTCTAGCCCCTCAGCGACTCCCCAGAGAAGGGACCGATGTCTTCTCCCAGGCAACCGAACAGGGGTGTCTCGCGATTGGGGCTCAACTCGTTTCCTTCTTTGCGATCGGGCTCCTCATGGTCATCCCAGCATCTGTCGCGGTCCTCACCGTCATCTATGAAGTGATTCCAGGCTGGTTCACTTCGATCTTCGCCCTGATCTGGGGAATTCTCTTTTATTCGATTTCTCTTGCGATCTCCACCCGGCTTCTCCGTCGCCGAATTCCCGAAGTGGTGGCCTGGGTACAAGTCGTCTGAACGCTCCAAGATGAAACTCTGTTTGCCATTTGGGACAAACACATTTCGCAAACAGTCCGTTGTTTCGTTAGCTTCCCTCTTGAGGAAACAAATGCGTAGATCCCTGATGCTCATCTTGCTCGCTGTTTCGGTGTTCGCCTGCGATACCGAGGCACCGGTAACCACGGAGACGACCACCACCGCTCCACCCGTGGAATTGACGACAACCACTGTCCCTCTTGTTGGCCCCGGTTCACCCACCCAGCCGATCCAGATAGTGTTCCCGCCCGATGCCAGCCCTGATCTCGTCTTGGCCAGAAGTCAGCCGCTCCTCGACGAACTCACTATGGCGACCGGGCTGAATTTCGAAGCCAGGGTGGCGTCTTCGTATTCCAACGCGATCGATCTTGTCTGCGGTACAGGAGGCGACACGTTCGTTTTCCTCACCGCCGAGGCTTATGCCCTCGCCGCCGAAAAGTGCGAAGTCACCATCCCCTTCCGCGCCATCATCGACGGAGCCGACTCGTATCGAACGGTGTTCTATTACCGCCGCGACGACGATGACGACATCGAGAAGATCGGCGATCTCTCCGAAAAGATCTGGGCCCATCCTGGAGAGACATCACAAGCAGGCTACGTCCTGCCCAAAGCGATCCTGGTTGAAGAAGAGGTCGAGGTTGGAGAGATCCTCGTGCAGACCTCTGAAGAGGCCGTAATCCGAGCCGTATACGACGAGAAGGCCGATTTCGGAACAACTACCTTCGTGTTGAACACCGATCTTGAGGGCGAAATCGACTGGGACGGGACCGCCTCGGACGCCGATGTCCCCAAACGCCTTTGGGAATCCTGCAAGGTCGACGAATCAGACCGTTACGTGTGCGGAGAAGAAGTGTTGGTCTTGGACCCACGTGGGAGTGTTGGGGCCGATCACGAAGACGTGGTCGCCAAGATCGGAATTCTCTCTGTCTCCGATCCGATCCTCTTTGGGGGAATTGTGTTTGCCCCGAACTGGCCCGAGGACACTCTCTCTGAGGTGCAAACCGCATTGAACGGCTTCTTCACGGGGGATAGCGATTCATTCGTTGAAGTCTTCGGATCGTATGGTTGGGAGCAGATGGTCGCGGCCGAAGCTGGTGACTACGACCCGGTGCGAAGAATGGTGACAGCTCTGGGTCTCACTCCCGCTGATCTCGGGTAAGCGGTTGCCATGGAGGTGTTCCGAAGAGAGGCCCGCCACGAACGCGAACACCAGTTGCTCAGCCCCGAAGCCACCAAATCAGACGAAACCCGAGGTCGAGAAGTTGAAGAGACCCCTGATGTTTACCGAACCGTTTTCGAGCAGGATCGTGACCGGATTCTTCACTCGAAGGCGTTTCGCCGCCTCAAACACAAGACCCAGGTGTTCCTCAATCCAGAAGGCGACCATTTCGTCACCCGGCTAACACACACCATGCATGTAACGCAGATTGGGCGTTCCATGTCAGTTTCTCTTGGGCTGAATGAAACCCTCACCGAAGCGATCTGCCTCGCTCACGATGTTGGCCATTCTCCGTTCGGACACACAGGAGAAGAAGCACTCTCACCCTTCGTCGAAGGGGAATGGCTTCATTCCGAGCAAGGAGTCCGTGTCCTCACGGTATTGGAGCCACTCAACCTAACTTGGGAGGTCCTGGACGGAGTCCGTTCGCATTCATGGAAGACGGACCCGCCGCCATCCACCCCAGAGGGGATGATCTGTAGGTTCGCAGATCGGATCGCCTATCTGAGTCACGACATGGAGGACGCAGTTAGGGCGGCTGTCATCTCTGTAAGCGATGTTCCCACCAGAATCCGCTCCGTTTTGGGCGACGATGTCTCATCTTGGATTCGGACGATGATCGTCTCCGTGGTTGAGACCTCCGCCCTTGAGGGCCACATCGCCATGGACGAGTCGACTCTTGAGACAATGGAGATCCTTCGCGAGTTCATGTTCGAGAAGGTGTATCTTCGTCCGGAAGCCACCGCACAGAAGTCTCGGGCCATCAAGGTGATCCGTGATCTCACCAACTGGTTTCGTTATCACCCCGAAGACGTCCCGGACTCATACCGAGTAGACGATGCCGACGATCTGACCAGGGCAATCGACTACGTTTCCGGAATGACCGATCGCTTCGCTCTGAGCACTCACGACCAGCTTTTCAGGCCGACTCTCCCCTTGTGACTGACCCTTCGGGAGCAGCTCCTCTGAATCCAGGAACCCTCTCAATCTCGTCCAGAAAAGGCCGATGAGGGCTTCTCGGATACGGAACAAGAAACCCGAACCCGTTTGCCGGTCGGAAGAGCGCTTCTGGAATGAGTCCGGCCATTGACTCATCTGCTCCCCTACAGACTCACCCTCTAAGGGGTATTGTCTAGCCATGTCCATTCTTCTCCCGAGTTCTTCCCACAGATCCATCTTCTTGTCGGCCGTACTGATCTTCGCGACGGTCTCCTGCTCGAGCGCACCCAGCACGACCACTGAGACGACAACAACCACACCAACCACCGAAGCTTCTACAACCACTACCGAAGCTTGGCGACCGCTGAATTCGATCACTATTCCGGCTCCTGCTCTGACCGCGAACCTGCTTGGCGACCCCGCGGAACGAAAGATCATGGTCTATCTCCCGCCCCAGTATTTCGATGGTGAAGGCCCTTTCCCGACCGTCTACTACCTCCCCGGCTATGACGACGAAATCATGTACGGGGTTACCGTCCCCAGAGACTTCGACCGCGAGTTCTCTTCACTCCCCCCAATGATCGTTGTGGTCGTTCCGGGCGTGAACACCTTCGGTGGGTCTTTCTTCGTCGACTCCCCGGTAACCGGATACTGGTCTAGGTTCATCTGGAAAGACCTCGTTGAATTCATCGACTCCAATTTCAACACTATCCCGAACCCCGCTTCCAGGGGGATTGCCGGACATTCGATGGGAGGATTCGGGGCCCTCGATATCTCGATGCGACACCCTGAAGTGTTCGGTTCGGTATTCGCTATGGCACCTGGACTCTTCGACGAGGATGGCCTCCAGAACTCTCAGATGTTTGAAGACGAAACTTACATTCGCCGAGTGGTAGAGATGATCGACTCTCTAGAAGGATTTGATTCGGAAGAAGTGATTTCCAGGCTCGCCGCCAGTTTCGCAAGCTTTGACGTGGGCTACGGGATGGCATTCTCGCCCAAGACCGAAGCCCCTTTCTTCGACTACCCCTACCGCCTCGAGGGCGGGACGCTGGTGCGCGACGAGGCTGTCTGGTCTCGATGGGAAAGCGGTTTCGGGGGTATCGCGACCGAGGTCGAAGCCTTCTCAGACAATCTCAAGTCGCTCACCGCTATCCACATCGATTCAGCAGCCAACGACGAGTACCGGTGGATCCCCCAAGGCGCCGCCTACCTTGACTCCCAACTCACGGCCGCAGGGATTGACCACGTCTACCTGGTTCATGAGGGAACCCACGGCAATAGGCTTCCATATCGGATCATTGACCACATGCTCCCCTTCTTCGCTGAGAATCTGGCTCGATAAGCCAGAACCCGATGACTAGAGCCAGCCGACGATCGCCGACCCGACTAGGCCGCCAACAATCACATAGACAACCATTGGGACAATAGTCAGACGGATGACTTTTCCTTCTTGTCCAGTCAGCCCCACCACCGAAGCCGCCGCCACCACATTGACCACACAGATCATGTTCCCCGCGTTTGCTCCAAGCATCTGGAGAGCAAGGATCAGGTTCGGTGGATTCCCGGTCGCCAAAGCCGCGGACTCTTGGAATGAAGAAAACATCATGTTGGAGAAGGTGGCCGATCCGGCAACGAACGATCCTAACGCCCCGACAAACGGGGCCACTATCGGCCATACGGCTCCGAGTCCGGAGACAGCGAATGCGGCCAGCTCAAGTGGCATAGCATCAAGGCCCGCTTCGTTGACTCCCGAGTTCAGGAAGATTCGGACCATGGGGACCGCCGTACCCAGAGCGATCCCTGTTGAAACCAGTCTTCGTGCCGAACGCTTCCAGACCTTCCCGACTGACTTTCGGCTCAGCTTGAAAAGAGGCACGGTCACTAGAGCGACCAAGACGAAAAGAGTGCCGGGGAGAGAGAGCGGACTGATGGATGCGCCGATACCCGTCCCCAAGATGTTTGATGCCCCCACCTTCACGGTTTGAAGCCCCGCCTTTATGGAGAGGAAGTCGACCCGAGATGCCACCAGCACCAACGCCACCAGAAGGTAAGGCGTCCAAGCTTTCCACAACGCAATCTTCGCTTCTTCTATCACCGGTTCTTTGGTGTCCCCAAAATCCCATGACTCCGTTGGGAGAAGGAATCCGGATCGGGCTGCAATCACAGTCACCGCCAGCCCCACTAATCCCCCGATAATCGAAGGGAACTCCGGACCCAAGAACGCGGCCGCCGCCCAGGCCGGGAGGGTGAAAGCAAAAGCCGACATAACCGCGAATGGGATGGCCGGGACTGCATCCCGGAAGCTCCGAGACTGACCGAAGAACTTCACCAGAACCATCACGATCATGAGAGGGATGACGATGGCGGCAACAAGGTCGATGGTGATGGTTTGGACGGATATCGCCTGCAGCCGTTCGGGGGACGCGTCCGGAAGACTGGTGCCTAGGCCAACGATGACCGGTGTCCCAACCGCACCGAAAGAGACTGGAACCGAGTCGGCTATGAGAGATACCGTTACTGCCGCCAACGGAGGGAATCCCAAGACGACGAGTAAGGGAGCCCCAATTGCAGCAGGAGTCCCGAACCCAGAGGCTCCTTCTAGGAATGCTCCGAACATCCAAGCGATGATGAGCGCTTGGATACGTCGGTCGGGGGTGATGGAAGTGAACCCTCCCCTGATAGCGTCGATAGCGCCCGATTCCTTGAGCGTCTCCAACAGGACAACCGCACCAAACACAATTATCAGGATCGAAGTCGCCACTATCAGCCCTTCCAACACGGAAGCGGCTATGTGATCTCCCGGCATTTTCCACAGGAAGAACGCGGTGACAACCGTGGCGGCGAAGCTCAGACTCATCGCCTTGGTTGCGGGGAGACGGAACCCGACCAACAACACCAGAGCGGTGAGCAACGGAGTTAGGGCAGTGAGAAACTGGACGAGTGTCATAACGGCGACTTGAGGATACCGGTCTCTGAGGTCTTCGTTTCGAGAGATTTCGTCTGGTGGTACTGTCCCATCATGAGCGCACCTTTCGACCTCGAAGATTTCCGTCTCTACGGGAAGGATCTCATCGACTGGATTGCCCGATACTTGGAGGAGGTCGAGGACCTCCCAATAGTCCCGTCAGTCCGGCCGGGCGATATCAGGGCCCAGCTCCCGACTGCTCCCCCCGAGAGGCCCGAGCCGTTCTCGGAAATCATCGCCGACCTCGATCGGATCGTTAAGCCGGGTGTGGTCGGATGGCAGTCTCCAGGTTGGTATGGGTTCTTCCCGGCGAATTCTTCCCCTCCAGCCGTTTTGGGCGAACTCGTGTCGGCCGGACTCG
>CAYTVW010000021.1:0-12704 GCA_964441865.1 uncultured Acidimicrobiaceae bacterium | reverse complement strand
CGTCACAACTCACTGTGGTTTCCTTAACGCCAGTCCACACGGCAGAAGCTGGTAAAGCAAACGCGAGCGCCACAAAGGCCGCGACAGCACCCACTCGTGATCTCGAAACACGCATGATGATTCCCTCTTCCCTTCGGTCCCCTGAGCAGCAAGAGCCTCAGGAGAGTCCTTCAGTATCGAAACCCGTCCTGTCTTGTCCGGGCTCGGCCCGAAGCTACTCTCTCTCTCTCTCTCGTCGTCAAGTGGTTGACAACAAAACGGAGGCGCACGAAACAACGGCGTGAGGCCTAGGACCAACCGCACACAACCAAGCCGCCCCAACGCGGCCTCATACTCAGCGGTGCAGCCAGGAGCTTTCGGAGCAGAGCGCTTCAATCTTGTCCGGTTCCGATGGGACAAGGGCACTCAACACCTCGTGTCCGTCGGCGGTGATGAGAATGTCGTCTTCGATCCGGATACCCATTCCAAGGAATTCCTCGGGGATCGAATGCATCACCTTGGGAGCGGCTTCCTTGGCTTCCTTCTCGGCCTCAACCGCGGCTTTCCCTTCGCGCAGCTTCCGCTCGGCCCATTCGTCCGGATCGTGTTCCCACAAAGTGAACTCGACCTCCGGCCGGTCCGCGGCGACATAGATCCCGGGCTCGACCGTGTAGACCATCCCCTCTTTCAGGATTCGATGCCCCCCCGGAGCCCGGTAGGACCCGATGTCGTGAACGTCCAACCCCAACCAGTGGGAGGTCCCATGCATAAAGAATTCTCGATAGAGGTGCATCGCCAATGAATCGTCGACACCCTTGGGGAGCAAGCCGAGATCTACCAGACCCTCAGTGATCACAGCCCGAGCAACATCATGCGAACAACGAATACTCGAACCCGGTTTGGCGCACCGGATCGCCTGATGGTGAGCCGCCAGAACCACTTCGTACAAGGCTCGCTGAGGTTCTGTGAATTTCCCGTTGGCGGGGAAAGTCCTCGTGATATCAGCTGAATACATATCGACTTCCGCAGCGGCATCGATCAAGACCAAATCGCCATCCTCGATAAGCCGATCGTTCTCGACGTAATGGAGGATGATGGCGTTCTCACCAGATGCGACGATCGACGGGTACCCGTTCCGAGGAGAGCCTCCCTCCCTCCAGATGAATTCCATTGCGGCCGCCACCTGGTATTCGCACATCCCCGGTGAGGTGAACCGCATTGCCTCCCGGTGACCCTCAGCCGAGAGTTCGCAGGCAGCCGAGATGCTCTCGATCTCCGCTGGGCCCTTGAACATGCGAAATTCGGAGACGACCGGAGCGAGATCCACCAGACGCGATGGGCCGACCAATCCGTGACGGTCACGAGCAGTACGCGCTTGAGTAAGGAGCGCCCTGATCTTGGCGTCGACTCTTCCCCCCAAGTTGCAGTAAACAGTCTCACGTCCGATAGCCAAGACGGCCAGAACCTCATCTAGATCCGATATCGGATAGGCAGCGTCGGCCTCATGTCGTTGAACCACGCCTTCGACACCCTGCCGATATCCTGTCCATATCTCCTTCTCACGATCCCGCGGGTTCACGAAAAGGTGGAAATCGCCGTTCGGATGACCCGGTACTAGGACTGCCACCGCGTCCGGCTCGGAGAAACCTGTGAAGTAGAAGAAGTCGGAGTCTTGGCGAAATGGGTGAAAGACACTCCCATTCCGAACGACCTCGACAGCGGCCGGAATAACAGCTATCCCCGTCTCCCCGATCACCGAGGACAGCATGTCTCTGTTCATCCGAAATCTGTCCGGCATATCTCTCGATGGCCTCCTTCTATTCAGAAGCTAGTCGATCAGGAGCGTTCGGTCACCAACAATGTGACTGTAAGGGGAAGATGGTCCGACCCCAGATCAGGCCCCAGTACGCGGTCGACGACGGTCAAACCATCCGAGTACAAGAGGTGGTCTATCGAAGTCCGCAGAAAAACAGAGGTCGTGGTAGGGAACGAGAGCCCAAGGCCGAATCCCCTTTGAGAGTTGTGGAGACCACTTCGGTTCTGAAGATGTCGGAAGGCCCAAGACCAGGTGGGAGCGTTGAAATCGCCGGTGACGATGCGCCGATGTTCGATACTCGCCGACCATTCGGCGGCCTGCCCCAGTTGATGATCCCGGAGCTCCGCGTATCGCTCGTTGGTTGGTGCCAACGGATGGATCCCCAACACACTTATGTCAACTCCGTCATGGACAAAATGGACCTCGACACTCCGGTCGCCGTCCAGTTCGAACCCGTAATTGATCACCTCTGCCCCGGGTGGGGCTAAGAGCAGCGTCGCGAAGATCGCGTTGTCGGGTCGGTTGTTGTGGATCTCGTATCCAAGCCCGGCATTCACAAACGCTTCTTCCCAAGGTCGGCTTGCCTCGTGGAGGAAAACAAGGTCGGCTTCCGACTCAGCCACGAACTGAACGACATCATCGAAACGGGGGTTCGCCGCTAGGAGATTGAACGAAATGATCTTCAACTCGTCCGTCGCATTGGTGGCGACCGGGTTGGGAATCCACATGGGGATCACATTGATGGCTCCGACCACTGCGGCGACAAAGGTGACGCCTCCGGTCCTCCACCATCGGACGATCAGAAGCCAAGCCCCAACGATCCCGAGAAGGACGGTCATTTGCGGCCGGTAAGCCGAGACTAGATCGAATCCCCACCAGGTATTCCCGAAAAACCCGAGAACGAACACGGTGGTAGCAACAACCCCGATCCCCGATAACACGATCATGATCGGATCCCCTTCATGAGATGTGATCGAGCCACTCGCCAATGACGCGGCCTATTGCAGGACCAGACTCTTCGGGAAGAAGATGCTTCCCGGGGACTCGGACCTCGGTCTGATTGAACCATCTTCGACAAGTCTCCCGTTGGTGCCCGACCAGAAACCTCCCCGGGGCACCGTTTACAAAGAGCTTCGGTTGATGGGCGGTCTCCATGTAGTCGGCGATCCTCTCAGCTAGCTCGACAACAGTCGCGGGACTGCCGCCTACTGGCAGTTCCCGATACCAGGAAAGCAGAGCCCTTCTCGACTCGCCAACCTCACGAAATGGCCGGAGATACTCGGCTATTGCCTCTTGGCCAAGAGGATTGTCAGTTGAGAACGGGAGAAGCTTCTCCAGAGGCACGTTCTTGTGAAGCACGAGATCCTCGCCGTCTTCTCCTCGAATCGCCCGAATTATCGTTTGCTCGGGTTCGGGGATCTGGTGGTATTCCAGCGGCCCGACCAACGTCTCCATGTAGACGAATCCGGAAGGGGAAGCCGGATGCCGCATCGCCCAATCGAAACCGAGCGTCGCCCCCCATTCGTGCCCCACCAGGATCAATCCTTCCCCAAGCTCCAAAATCTCGATGAATGCATCCAGATAGGTGCGATGGTCGATGAACCGATACGAACGCGGGCCGTGACCGACTTTCGCCGAGTCTCCCATCCCGATCAGGTCGGGGGCAACACACCTCACCTGATCCTGCAGAGCCTCAATCACGTTTCGCCAGAGGAAAGAAGAAGTGAGGTTCCCGTGGAGGAACAACACGGGACGACCCTTCCCCCGATCGAGATACGCCATCTTGACACCGAGGACATCGACGAAGTCTTTCCCAGCCGGTTTTTGGCGAGCCATCACAGAAAAGCTAGCCGATTCGCAAAAGTGTTCAGGCCACTCCGAAGATCATTGCCGAATCGAGTAACGGAGGGCCTCGATCTGGCGATGCACAGACTCGATTGAGCCTCCCCCCGAGCTTTTCCGATTGTCAACCGAAGATCGAGGGTCCAGAAGCTTCAGATCTCCTTTCTGGAAGTTCTCGTCGATGGCCTCAAGGTCCTCGAAGCTTGCCTCCGCTAGATCCGAACCACGATCTACGAGCCGCGACACCAACCTACCCACGGCATGGTGAGCTTCCCTAAACGGAACACCCCTCCCGACCAGAGCTTCCGCCAGATCGAGAGCGACCACCCATGATGATGGAGCGGGTGGATGAAACTCGGCGTCGCCGATCATCCCGGTGAGAGCCTCCAGGGTTCCGGCCAGTGTGTCGTCGGCCCGGAAGACATGTTCCTTGTCTTCCTGAAGGTCCCTGTTGTAGGTGAGGGGGAGTCCCTTTTGGAGGACGAGGATCGCTGTGAGGTCCCCGATTACGGCCGCTGACCGTCCACGGGCCAGTTCCGCGATGTCCGGGTTCTTTTTCTGGGGCAGGGCCGACGAACCTGTGGTGAAGGCATCCGAGAAAGTCACCCAACCGAACTCTGACGTAGCCCAGATGACCAATTCCTCTGCGAGCCTCGACATGTCGACCATCGTCTGCGCGCAACACCAGATGAATTCGGCAGCGATATCGCGCGAACCCACCGCGTCCATCGAGTTGGCGAATACGACGTCAAACCCGAGACGCCTGGCCGAGTCGATCGGATCGATAGGGAGGCTGGAACCACCCGCGGCCCCCGCTCCCAACGGTGAAACCGCAACCCTCTTCAAAAGGTCCTGGAAACGCTGCCGAGCCCTCTGAGTCATCCATCCATACGCAAGAAGATGGTGCCCCAACGGGACCGCCTGCGCCTGTTGGAGGTGGGTGTAAGCAGGAACGACGACATCCAAGTTCCGGGTTGTTTGCCCGATCAACGCTTCCGCGAACTCTGCCAGTCTTTCGATATGAGCTTCGCAAGCTTTCCTCAGATAAAGCCGCAGATCTAGCGCGATCTGGTCGTTGCGAGATCGACCGGTGTGGAGCTTCTTTCCGGCTTCGCCCGCCAACTCCACCAAACGCCGTTCCACCGCGGAGTGGACGTCTTCGTCTGTGTCGAGGAACTCGAAAGTCCCGTCTCGAGCGTCGGAGAGTATCCGCGAGAGCCCCAGGTTGATCGCCTCGAATTCGTCGGAGGAAATCAACTCGACCTTGGCGAGCATCCCCGCATGGGCCATCGAGCCTTCCACGTCAAACTCGAGGAGCCGCCGATCAGTGTGGCTCACCGTGTACCGCCACAACAGATCGCTCGGGAGTTCCCCGAACCGTCCACCCCATAGAGTCATGTTCTAGCCTTTCTGGCTCTCGGCCAGACGCCTCAACCGAAGAGCATTCAACCGGATGAAGCCGCCGGAATCCGTCTGGTCATAGACGTCGTCTTCTTCGAAAGTCACTGTTGCCAGATCGTAGAGACTGTCGGTGTCGGACCTCCGTCCCTCGATAGTCGCCGATCCCTTGTAGAGCTTGATCCGCGCTTCGCCGTTGACCCGTTTCTGGATCTCGTCCATGTAGACCTGAAGTGTCTCCCTCTCGGGAGCGAACCAGAACCCGTTATAGACCATCTCGGCGTAACGGGGGACAAGAGTGTTCCTTAGGTGGACTACTTCCCGATCGAGAGTGATTTGCTCGACTGCCCGGTGGGCATGATGAAGGATCGTTCCACCGGGAGTCTCGTAAACCCCCCGGCTCTTCATCCCCACAAACCGGTTTTCGACAAGATCAACCCGACCGACTCCGTGACGACCACCGATCTCATTAGCTTTGGCGAGGATCTCAGCTGGGCCCATTTTCTCGCCGTTGATCGCTACCGGGTTCCCTTCCTTGAATGTGACAGTGATCCACTCGGGAGTGTCGGGAGCGAGTTCGGGGTCGACTGTCATCCGGAACATCCCCTTCGGATGTCCTTCCCATGGATCCTCCAAAACCCCGCCCTCATAGGAGACATGGAGCATGTTCGCATCCATGGAATAGGGCTTCTCAGCTGTGACGGAGACCGGGATCTTGTGGACCGCAGCGTATTCGATGCAGTCCATCCGACCCTTGAGGTCCCACTCCCGCCAAGGTGCAATGATCTTGATGTCGGGCTTGATGGCATAGGCGGAAAGCTCAAACCGGACTTGGTCGTTCCCTTTCCCGGTGGCGCCATGCGCAATCGCGTCGGCGCCGTATTCTTCAACGACTCGCATCATCCCCCGCGTGATAATCGGACGAGCCAAAGAGGTGCCCAGAAGGTAGTAATCCTCGTAGACGGCATTGGCCCGAATCGCGGGGAAAACCGCATCCCGAACGAACTCCTCCCGGAGATCCTCCACAACAATGTCGGCCGCTCCGGTAGCCATCGCCTTCGCGCGGGCTTCTTCCACTTCAGTGCCTTGCCCGACGTCTCCGGTATAACAAATCACCTCGGCGTCGTAGGTCTCCTTCAACCAAGTAAGGATTACCGACGTGTCCAGACCGCCCGAATAGGCGAGTACGACCTTCATTTCATGCTCCGATCTTCTCTATCCGTTCTTTCAAATCTTCGCCAGTGAGTTCTGGGCCGGCGACAACCAGAATCGTGTCGTCGCCAGCGACAGTCCCCAGCACATAGTCGAGGAACGCCGCGTCGATTGCGGCTGCCAGCAGGTGGGCACCCCCTGGCGGGGTCTTTATTACTACCAGGCTTCCCGACGCTTGTATGGACTCGGCAAACTCATCCATAGCGTGGCGGAGTCCTGATGCTGAGATTCTTTCGCCTTCGGAGGCGAGAACATAGGAATCCCCGACCTTCACCGCTCCGACCGCGGCCAAGTCTCGGCTGGCTGTTGCCTGGGTGATCTCATACCCATGGTCACCCAGCAATTCGACCAGCTCTTGCTGATTTGCGACTGGACTCTCGCTCAGAATCGAGCGGACAAGTCTCCTTCGGGCAGCGGTGGTATCCGGCATCCCTTGATTATACGCATATGCGCATAGCTTTTCGTCGGGTTTTTGACCGGATAGACCGGGGCCGGACTAAACCCGTCCCCACTTTCCCCTTTTCCGCTCCGAACTCTTCGTTCCGAGGGGTCGCTCTATCGCTCGGCCTAGGAAACCAGCCCGCCGCATTGCGGAATCACAAACGACCCGTCGTAGCTTCCCTGGATGCCGAACGTTGTGGTCTGTTTCGAGCCCAGATAGCCGTTCCACGAGACGTTTCGGGCTGTCGCTCGATTCCCGTCAACTGTGAGATTGGCGTTCCATGAACCCGTGATCTGCGGTGGCTCCGAAAAGAGAACATTCACCGCCCAGCCAGTGATAGCAGCCATTTCCTCGTTCTTCACTGTCACGTCTATCTGGTATCCGTCGCTCCATACGGAAGACCTTGAGATGCTGCAGGAAACCGAATACTCCGGACGAGTGGAAGTTGTGGTCAGCGGTCTGGTTGTCGTGGTCGTCGGCGGCAAGGTCGTGGTGGTCGTCGTAGTCGTCGGCAGCAGGGTCGTGGTGGTCGTCGGCGGTCTGGTGGTTGTCGTTGTGGTAGTGCTGGTCGGAGCATTTCGCTCGACCACTTCACAGGTCGGGATATCGACAATGTTCACAACATTCATCAACAGCCCGACCGAGAGCGTCTGACCAACGTTCAGAGTCTTCGCCCAAGGAGGAGGAGTGACGACCTTCTCTGTCCCAATACCACTTAGGGTGGCGTTCCAGTAGGAGCGGATCCCCGTTTCCATGTCGTTGAAACGGAGTATCCCATACCAGTCGCTAACCGGTTCGGGACCCCGGTTGGTGAAATCGACACGCAACTGATAACCCGTGTCCCAAAGCGAAACCAGCGATACTCGGCAGTTCACGGCCGCGCTTGCTGGCAAAGAGATCGTCAAGGCGACCATCGACCCAGCCAGCGCGAGCAGAAGACTCTTCCTTCGGTTCCTCATGATTTCCCTCCTCCTTCGTGGGCATCACGCCCTCCACACAAAGGTATCCGCGATTTCGCCATCGCGCCGCTGGAATCGACGGGGAATCTCGGGACTATTCGGAGGCCTTCAGATCACCACTATCAATCGGGAGCCCAAACCTGGAGGACGGTCTTCGACTCCCCGTCCAGGTTCACTTCTTGTGCCATACGAATTACTTCGGATCCGTATGCCCACACATCCGATATACGTACATCGTCAAAAGTCAATGGAATCCACACTTCAGCATCCGAAGCAGAAGATAACACCAAGTAAGGCTCGTTCTCAGAGATCACACGAATCAGAGCAAATTCTTCTTCTGACCAAACCAGGCTATGGAATTCTGCGCCCTCAGGAACGGCAAAATGGAGAACACCGTTAGCCGTATGGACCACAAGAGACCCATCTGGATTCACCTCGGCACTCTCACGCGACATGGCCAGTGATTCGCCGAGCGTATATGAATCCCAATATGAGCCGTCGACACTTATGTGAACGGTTGACTCCATTGCCTCAGATAAGGATTCGTAGACACTCAAATCACGTAACACGAAATAGCCTGAAGGGTCGTAATAGAGGTATGAACCGGCCATGGGCGCAACCGTCGAACTAGACCATTTGACGCCATCAACCGATGTATAGCGGACCACTTGACCGTCATCGAGGGCCATCATCGTGAACCCGGAAGCAGATTCAACGACAAAGCCCTCTCTCTCAAGGACCGGGATTTCAGACTCTAGCCACTCGTCGTCTGCCAACACCCAACCACCAGACCCGTCGACAGCAAACACCGCGGACTCTGTTGGATAAAGCTTGGTGTCATCAGAAAACAAAACAGGCGGCTCCGGCATTTCCACTATCCGTCTGCCTTCTATACGACTCAACTTGCCGCCCGCCACAACATATCTCTCAGATCCCGATCCCCAAATGGTGCCCACTTCATTCAGATCGAGGATTGTTTCCCACGAAGCCGCTCTGGTGGGTATCTGAAAAACACATGGGTCACCGGATACCAGTCCAGAAGAGATAAGGCCGACAATGGAGAAACCATCAGTTCCGAAAAGCATGGGTGATCCAGAAGACTGCCGATTTGGAGACGGACTATCAACAAGAATCTGAGTCCAAGTAACCCCATCACTCGTTACCCAAATACAAATAGGTGTTGAGTCGCTAAGCGCAAACACATAAGGGCCAACCCGAGACAAGGAAGAACCAGATTGAACACTGCCTGGGGGATTAGCCCGGCTCCATTCAGCCAGATCGGAAGATGTGAACCAAGAGCTGGCCTCCGTCAGCTCGCTTCCTTTGCCGGTGGCCATGATGGTTCCATTTGGCATTTCCACGATTGACGTCAGAAAAGACACCGAGCCCAGCCCTTCTAGCTGCTCCGGGGCCCAATACTTTGACAACCTCCAAATATTCGGCTTAGAGAGTCGAGTCCCGGCCATCACCAGATCGTCACCAATCCTGGCTATAGCTCGCGGGTCTCCCTCTATTGGAATCCACCCCCAGCTTCGACCCGAATCCGAAGAAACCAACAACTCCAACTCCGTACCTGATGATGATCGTCCGAAAAATGCCTCCGGATTGAACAATGCGGCCATCGTTGCACCAACTGATTCGAATTGAATGGGCCTTGCTCCCGGGGACAGATCTGGCATCGACTCGCATGGGCTCCAAGAGTCCCCGTCCAGCGAACTCCAAAACTCGACTTTTTCCTTCAATAAACTCGTTGTTTTGGCTCGTAACGGCTACCCAGGTCCCATTATCAAATGAAGCCAAGGCAACAGGGCTACTGTCTCCAAATTCCGAAAAGTACCTTGGTTCCCAAATCTGACCATCTGAAGACGCCCAAATCTGAGCGCCTCCAAAAGGCGAAGGGCCTCCTATAGCCATCCACAGCCCGTTCGAATAGCTGAAACCCGACGAACTCGAGATTCTCAAAAAATCGGGCGCCGTTTCGGCCTCGAACATCTTGTCAGGATCATCAGAAATGAACACGCCAGGAAAACTCGATAACAACCACGGGTCTTCAGCGAGAACGGTTGCCTGAGTCGTCAGAGACGCAGAGTTGTCAAGAAGAGTGATGTCGCTCGACTTGTCACAACCCACCAGAGCCACCAGCATCAGTATGGCAATACAGGATCTCATCACAGCTTTCCTTTATTCGGCATCAGGGTTCCAGACATAGACGAACTGGCCAGAAGTGGGTTTGCTGTTTGTCCCATAGAGGAACTCCCCGTCATACCAAACGTCTCCGATCAAAGGATCGTAGATGTCGCGCCTCGCCCAAACCTCTTCACCATCCGAAGTCAAAACCAGAAGATACGGTTCCCCCTCCCTCTTCACACTCAACGCCACTTGTTCTGCCGACCAGCTCACCGTTGACAGATAAGTGGTATCCGACGGAAGCTCAAACTCGACATCCCCGTCAGCCAAATGCACTGTCACGGTTCCCCAATCGCATTCGACACTCTGGTAGAGCCAATAGTGTTCCCGGACACTCCACTCCTGCCCATCAATGCTGAAATACAGGATCGGCTCTCCAAAATCGTCCTCATCACCTGTCGGAGGGTGTGCCACAATCCATCCTTCCGAAGTGAAGTAGGCAACGTTGGCCTCCAGCGGCTCGGTCTCCTCCCGAACCCACCGGAGCCCATCCTGGGAAACATACTTCTGCACCCAACCGTCCTCGACAGCCAAGGTTATGAACAACCCATCCCTTTCGATGACGGCTACCTCTGGGAAGCTTCCAGCTCCCAATGAACCTTCCGGCCATGGGAGACTTGACGCTGTCCACCTACCTTCTCCAAACACCCAGACTTCTCCGTCCGCCCAAACGAACAGAGCGGAGTCAGTCACATCAAGATGCGCATAATCCGGGAAGACAACCGGAGCGTCGGGGAGCGGAACGACCGAACCCTCAGTGATCTCAGAAACCTTCCCCTGGCCAACAAAAAACCTCTCCCCACCAGACCCAGACAACGACTCCATCCAAACCAACTGCGTCAGTTTCTCCCACCCTCCCGGGAAGTTGGGCCCCGAGAACACCATGGGATGATCGGAAACCAATCCGTGCTCATTCACACCGATCAGGGTTTCTCCATCCGAAGCAAACTCCAGGGCAGAATCGTCCAACTCGAAAAAGTCCGCTCCGTTCACCTGAGTCCAGGCGGATCCATCAGAAGAAACCCAACTGTCAGACGAAAGATATGTCGCCCCCCGAGACAGACTAGAAGGCTCAGCTACTAGGAATGGACCGACCTGATATAGGTCAGTATTGCTCGGAATTCCAGACGGATGCACTGCTTCTACCCAAGTCTCAAGATCGGTAGAAGTGAACCACTTCCTCACTCTGGAGTCAGGCGATCCTCCGGCCAGAATGTACGAACCGTCGGGCGCTTCGACCACCGAGAACACTGCTTGAGCTGACGCTAACCCCTTAACCGGTTCCGGCCGCCACCCCGTTGAGAGCTTCCACCGAGTCGGCTGACTATTCCTCGACCCCCAAATAATGATTTCATCTCCGAGACTCGAAACCGCGAATACCTCCCCGTCAATCGGAATCTCCGACCAGCTCTTCCCCCCGTCCGAAGAGCGATTCACAAGTCTCATGTATGGTCCGTCCTCGCTTGTCGCGAAGAGGCCGGAAACCGACACAATGTAGTCGCCCACCGACGCGATCAACTCTATCCCCCCCAACTCTGAAGTCGGCTCTATCACCTCCCATACCGAGCCGTCGGGCGAATACCACCACTGATACGACCCAACCGAGCCAGGATCCGAGGTCGCCATCAGCCAAACGCCTGAGGGTGATACCGCCAACCAGTCTGGCCTTAGGAACGCAAATTCTGGGTACTCTCTTGGCTCCCAAATCACCCCATCGTTCGAAGCCCAAAGCTGACTCCCCCCGAACGGCGAATTGCCCCCCAACGCCAACCACAACCCATTCGAATGCCCAATCGATGTCATGCCTAAAACACCGCCCCCAGGAAAAGGCGTCCCCACCAACGCATCAACATCAAACGACACCGGAACCGTGGTAGTAGTGGCATTCTCCAACAGGGTCACATCCGAGGCCGAATCACACCCCGCAACCGCAACGGCCAACACCACACCAACAATCCAGTTCTTCACGATCCGCCCATTACTAGTCCGCATCAGGATTCCAGACATAGACGAACTGGCCAGAAGTGGGTTGGCTGTTTGTCCCATAGAGGAACTCCCCGTCATACCAAACGTCTCCGATCAAAGGATCGTAGATGTCGCGCCTCGCCCAAACCTCTTCACCATCCGAAGTCAAAACCAGAAGATACGGTTCCCCCTCCCTCTTCACACTCAACGCCACTTGTTCTGCCGACCAGCTCACCGTTGACAGATAAGTGGTATCCGATGGAAGCTCAAACTCGACATCCCCCTCAGCCAAATGCACCGTTATGACATTGCCGCTGAATTCGGCACTCGGACGGGATCGTACCTCGTCCCAAACTGTCCATTCGAAACCATCCAAGCTGAACTTGAACGGGAATGGCGCATACTTCTTCTCCTCATATTCTGGTAGGAGCGCCATCATCCATCCGTCAGGTTCGAACACGACGGCCGTTGCAGCCAGCGGCTCCACTTCAGCGGAAATCCAGGATAAGCCATCCTGGGAAACGGACTTGCGCACCAGACCACGCTCGACCGTCACCCCCACAAAAACGCCCCCCTGCTCTACAACCAGAATTTGGGGTTCTGAACCCCTCAGGATTGGGCCGTCAGAGACCGGAAGCGAGGTCTTCGCCCAACTCCCATCGATAAACACCCAAGCCTCTCCAGAGAACTGAACGAACAGAGCTGACTCAGTAACATCGACATGCGCTGCATCCGGGAAAACAACCGGAGCATCGGGGAGCGGTACGACCGAACCCTCAGTGATCTCAAAAACCTTCCCCTGGCCAACAAAAAACCTCTCCTCACTCACACCAAAGACTTCCTGCTCACAATTCAAGCTGACCAGTTCTTCCCATCCCCCCGGATAGTCCGAGCCCGAGAACAC
>CAYTVW010000020.1:0-12758 GCA_964441865.1 uncultured Acidimicrobiaceae bacterium | reverse complement strand
TCCTGTTCAACTGCTCTCACCGAGAGCGCCCACAACTATTTCGGCAAGACTCGAAGCGTAGCGCTCGGCGTCAGCTTCGGTGGAGGCTTCCACCATCACCCTCACAACCGGTTCAGTCCCCGACGGTCTGAGGAGGACTCGACCCGAGTCGCCAAGCTCCTTCTCGGCAGATCCCACCGCATCCCACACGGCCTTCGCCCCTTCCAAGGCCTCCCGTCGGGCAACTCGCACATTCTTCAGAACTTGAGGGAACACCTTCATCGCCCGATCGCTGAGATCGGCAAGGGAAAGACCGGTCGCAGCAACCACCTCCAGGAGTCTCACCCCGGTTAGAGGTCCGTCTCCGGTGATGCCACGGTCCAAGAAGATCACGTGCCCAGACTGTTCGCCACCAATCATGGCTCCATGCTCAACCATCGCCTCGCGAACATAGCGGTCACCCACTTTCGTGGTGACCACTTCGATCCCTGCCTCTCGCATCGCCTTGTGAATCCCGAGGTTTGACATCACGGTCACCACAATCTTGTTGCCTGGAAGCGCCCCACGAGAAGCGAGATGTTTGGCGATGATTGCCATGATGATGTCGCCATCGACGATTCGGGATTTCTCATCTATTGCGATGAGACGATCGGCGTCACCATCGAAAGTCAGCCCAATCGTTCCCTTGTTTCTGCTGGCCAGAAACTCAGGATGAGTGGCGCCACACCCAGAGTTGATGTTCACCCCGTCGGGGGAATCAGCCAGGACCTCCACCTCCGCGTGCAGCTTTCGAAACAGTTCAGGCGCCGAAAGGGCTGCGGCACCATTAGCGCAGTCGAGCGTCACCGAAATCCCTCGGAAAGAAAACTCAGCACCTGAAACGATCCGGTCGATGTACCGGGTGTTCGAATCGTCCATCGGAAACCGAGTCCCGACCTTCCCACCAATAGGAGTCCGCGTCCCGTTTCCTTCCCTCAGGGAAGCCTCTATCCGGTCTTCCGTTTCGTCTGAGAGTTTGGTTCCGTCGGATGCCAGGAGCTTGATCCCGTTGTCCTCAGCCGGATTATGAGATGCCGAGACAACAACCCCCATGTCAACGGAGCTGTCGGAAGTGAGAAGTGAAATGCCCCCCGTGGTGAGGATTCCGGCGTCGACAGTGTCGACGCCGGCTGAATTGAACCCCGCTTGAATAGCCATCGAAAGCATCTCACCTGATCGTCGGGTGTCACGCCCCACGAGGACTGTCGCCCCTTCAGGCAGAAGAGTCCCCGCCGCCCTCCCAAGTCGGAGAGCGAGTTCAGGAGTCAACTCACTGTTCGCTACACCGCGAACGCCATCAGTTCCGAATAGACGTACACCGTCTCGAAGCATGATGGGATTAGCGCTTCGTGAACTGAGGAGCCCGGCGAGCTTTCCGGAGGCCGTACTTCTTCCGTTCGACCACTCGGGCATCACGAGAAAGAAGACCCGCCTTCTTCAAAGTGGGACGCATCTCCGGATCGTATTCGATGAGAGCCCTGGCAACACCGAGACGAAGAGCGTCGACCTGTCCGGTCGTGCCGCCACCCTCAAGGGTTGCTTCGATATCGAACCTCCCCTGGGACTGGGTGAGGGTCAACGGTTCCATGACCCGCATACGATTGGCCATTGTCGGGAAATACACTTCGAGTGCCTTCCCGTTAAGAGTGATCTGTCCACTCCCCTCCCGCAACCGGACCCGGGCTACCGCTTCTTTGCGACGACCGGTGGTTTGAGTGTTCGCCTGTGCCATCAGCTATTCACCTTTCGTGCCTCAACCGCATAAGGCTTGGGTTGCTGGGCCGCATGTGGATGCGTCGGTCCAGAGTAGACCTTCAGCTTGCGATACATGGCCCGGCCAAGACGGTTCTTGGGAAGCATCCCTTTCACGGCCTTTTCGATTATCCGCTCCGGATGCCTCTTCATCAGTTTCTCGTAGGACTCTTCTTTGAGGCCTCCCGGATAACCCGAGTGCCGGTAGTAGATCTTCTCCTTGCTCTTGGAAGAAGTCACTTCCACCTTCTCGGCATTTACCACAACGACAAAGTCGCCGCCGTCAATGTGCGGAGCGAACGTCGGCTTGTGCTTACCGCGGATCAGACTGGCCACCTCGGTAGCGAGCCTCCCCAGCGGTAATCCCTCAGCGTCGACCACCCACCAATCGTGAGTGATGTCGGCCGCCTTCGGCATGAATGTTTTGTTGTTAGTCATCTTTAAAAGTCCAAACGGTCGGGATACTCTCCCGGGTCTCTCGGTGGGAAACGAGACACTCTCGCGAGCCGCGACATGCTACGTGGCAGAAGCTGAATTGGCCAACTCGGGAGAACTCAACAAATCGACAACAGACCCGATCCGAGGGGTGACATCCAGATAGAGTCCCAGAGGATCAACCAGCCACGCTACTCCCAAACCGGCTTTCCGAGCACCCAACACGTCATGGAACAGCGAGTCCCCCACGTACCCAACCTGGTCTAACGGCAATTCGAGTTGATCACAGGCCACCTCAAAGATGGCAGGGTTCGGTTTGGCAATCCCCAAATTGAATGAGTCGACAACGAACTCGAAAACCCCCTCGAATCCTGCCCTGTTCAGAGACTCCTCAGCGGACCCATCGGAATTCGACACCACAGCAACCCGGATCCCCGAACGCTTGAGACTCTTCACGGCTTCCACCGCTCCCTCGATCTCCCAAGTCCACAAGCCGAATCCGTTTTCGATCCATGGCCCCGCCTCAGCCGGCGAAGGATGCCCCAGTCGCCGAGAATACCCCTCCAACCACCATTCCCACGTGAGCGTCTCTCCGTTGAGTAGACCTTGCGAGTACGAGGATATGGTCTCGTAGTGTGCTCGAAATGCCTCGTCAGGGTCGATCTCAAACCCAAACAGAGCTGAGAGTCGAACCGGGTGGTGGAGAACGAGAGTCCCACCCGCGTCAAAAAGAATGCCTCGTATTTTGTTCATTCGTAACCAACCTCCCAGAGAATAAGACCTTGAGGAGGGGCCATTGGACGCGATCGGGATCGGTCCCTGGCCTCGATGACCCCGCCTAGTGCTTCAGGAGAAACCCGACCTCTCCCGACATCTACGAAAAACCCTGTCAACGAACGCACCATCTGATGACAGAAAGCCGAGGCCCTGATACGGAACTCTACGGTCCTGTCTGCCCGCGTCCATTCTGCCTCAAGTATCCGGCGACCAGTTGAGCGCCCCGGAACGGAACGGCAGAACGAGGCGAAATCGTGTTCGCCCAACAACGCTGGGACTCCCTGATTCATGAGGTCAATGTCAAGAGGGTCAGCCACATGCCAGGTCGTCCGGCTCAAAAGAGGATCGGCGACCGGTGAGTTCAATACCACATAGCGGTATTCCCGCCATTTGGCGTCGAATCGCGCACTGAACCCGCTCGCCGCGTAGCTGCATCCGGATGCCACTATTCCGGGCCCCAACATCGAGGTGACACCCCGGTAAACCCGAGATGGTTCACGGTCGCGTTCTGTCGAAAAGCTCATCACTTGGCCACGGGCATGAACACCGGCGTCTGTCCGACCAGCGCCAACAGTCTCGACCGCAACACCGAATATCCGCTTCAAAGCTCCTTCGACTTCGCCTTGAATCGTACGAAGTCCTCTCTGACGGGCGAAGCCATGAAACTCCGAACCGTCGTAAGCGATGTCGAGTCGGTAGGTCGGCATCACTAGGCGATGGAGGCCAGCATGTGCACGACCTGAAGACTCCGGCCGAGAAGCAGGTCGAGGACCAAGACTCCCGCCAGACCGATCAAGACGGACAAGGCCGCTTCTCTCCGTGGAAGCCGCATTATCACCTCAGTGGCAATCGCGGCGACTACCAGATACCAGAAATACCCAACGAGACCCCCATACCTGAGAATCGAGGGTCCTTCGGTGACAGCAGCCGTCAACGCAAGAGCATTTGGCAGGAAGCCGATCCCTTGAACCGCAATGAGGTCTCTCATTTCCCCGTGACCTCGGAAGACCTTCGAAGCCCCCACCCATGTGAACACCGCCAGCAATAGCCAGGCAGCCACCCAACCCACAACATTGTCCAGCAAACCCCGAACCAGGTTTTCTAGGGAAAGCCCATCCCACCGAAGCCAACCAGCCAGAAACACAACTGCGGCTACTACGGCGACCATCATGGCTCCGTCGGCGGGACCAGCCGGATCGGTGCGGATCTCCGTGAACACCCTGCGGTCGAGCTGGGCAGCGTTAAGACCTCGTCGGAAAACCTGTTTCATGAGCCGTGAGGGTACCAGCGAGCCCAAGGCGGTTCCTAAAAGAGACGGGCTGCAAGCCCGAGGCGGCTAGCGCCTTCTGAGAGAAATCCTGTCCACCAGATGATCCTTCCGTTTCGAAAGGATCAGAGTCGCCCGTTCCTTGGTGTGGTCGATGTGTTCAGTGAGATTCACCAAGTTGATCTCCCGCCAGATTCTCTTGGCTTCCGCGACCGCCCCGTCGTCAGACAGCTCGGAGTAGCGGTGAAAATAGTCGGACGGATCACGGAAAGCTGTGTCTCTCAACGTCAGAAAACGGTCCACATACCAGTTCTCGATATTGGCGGGATCGGCGTCAACGAAAATTGAGAAGTCGAAGAAGTCGGAGACAAAGGTTCCAGGCCCGCCCCCCTGAAGGACATTGAGGCCTTCGACAATGACGATATCGGGTTTCGCTATAACCCTCGCCTCATCGGGGACGATATCGTATAGCCGGTGTGAATACACCGGCGCGCTCACTTCGTCTGAGCCTGCCTTCACTTCAGAGACAAACCGCAGAAGGCGTTTGCGATCGTAGGACTCCGGGAACCCTTTCCTTTCCATCAGCTGACGTTCCTCAAGAACTGAGTTCGGATAGAGGAACCCGTCGGTCGTGACAATGTCGACCCGCGGATGATCCGGCCAACGCGCAAGCAGAGCCTGCAAAACTCGAGCGATAGTCGACTTCCCAACGGCCACGGAACCCGCGATTCCTATCACATAGGGAACCCTTCGACTTGGCCTTCCCAAGAAGGTGTCCGTGACACTGAACAGATTCTGTGACGCCTTCACATAGAGATTCAAGAGACGCGACATCGGTAGATAGATCTGTTCGACCTCAGTCATCGACAGCGCGACATTGATTCCCCGGATCCTGTCCACATCGGGCTGGGTCAGCGTCATTGGGGTGGCCGCTCGCAACATCGACCACTCGTTGCGCCCGAATACGAGGAAAGGAGAAGGGTTCGGCTCAGTCGACATGATCAGATCAAGGAAGCATATCCACGAACTGTGTCTGATGGAGAACCCCCGCCTGAGAGGCGGGGGCGTTTCTCACACCAGTTCGATTACGGCCATCTCGGCCCCGTCTCCACGACGAGGACCAAGCTTGGTGATACGTGTGTATCCACCTGGGCGCTCCATGTAACTAGGAGCAACCTCTTTGTAAAGCTTGGCGAGGGTGGCGTCATCGGTGATCGTGCGACGGATCACCCTTCTTCCGTGGACGCTCTCCTTGCGCGCTTTCGTAATCATCTTCTCGACGACAGGACGAACCGCCTTTGCCTTGGCCAGGGTTGTCTCGACCTTCCCATCACTGATCAACGATGTCGCCAAGTTCTTGAGAATCAGGCGTTCGTTTTGGGGGGAACGACCCAGACGGGGTCCTTTTCTTGGGGTCGGCATTTAGGACTCTCCTCCCGCGGAATCAGCGAGCGAAAGACCGAGTTCGTCGAGTTTCGCTGTCACTTCTTCCAAGCTCTTCTGGCCGAAATTCGTGATATTCAGCAGATCGTCGCCAGTGCGCAGAACCAGCTCTCCGACCGTCTTGATTTGAGCTCTCCGCAGACAGTTCCTTGGACGCTCCGAAAGATCGAGGGCCTCTATAGGAAGATCGAGGTCGGGAGAACCGTGAGTCTCCTGATCTCGCTCACCCAGTTCAAGACCAAGTCCTTCGCCCATGCTCCCGAACAGTCCCATCAGCTCTCCGAGCGTCTTGCCGGCTGACGAGAGCGCTTCCGACGGAGTGAGAGCGCCATCCGTTTCGACGTCGAGAACAAGCCGATCAAAGTTGGTCATCTGGCCAACCTGGGTGCTCTCGACCGAATAGGCGACCTTCCTCACGGGCGAGAAGATCGAGTCGATCGGGATGACTCCGATCGAGCCAGATCCCTTGTTGGAATCTGCCGAGCGATAACCGACTCCAGGGGCGACAGTGAGTTCCATCTCGATTTGAGCATTGGCCGACATCGTCGCGATGTGCTGTTCAGGGTTGACAATCCTCACACCGGCCGGGACTTTGAGATCCCCGGCCGTCACCTCGCCAGCACCCTTAGCTGAGAGGTACAGGGTGTATTCCTCAATATTCTCTAGGTCGATAGCCACATTCTTCAAGTTGAGGATGATGTCCACCACGTCTTCTACCACTCCTGGAATGGTGGAAAACTCGTGCTGGACTCCCTCGATCTGAACCGAAGTGATTGCCGCACCAGGGATTCTCGAAAGCAGAGTACGTCGAATGGTATTCCCCAGCGTGTAGCCGAATCCGGGCTCGAGCGGTTCGACGATGAACCGACTCCGAGTGTCCGAGACCTGCTGCTCTTCGATGTGGGGACGTTGAACGATCAACACGATTGGGACCTCTTGGCAGGGAACGGTTTCACTTGGAGTAGAGCTCGACTACGAGCTGCTCATTGATTGCGGTGTCGATCTGGGACCGAGAAGGAAGATCGCGAACGACCACCTTCCTGCTCTTGAGATCAACGTCTAGCCACTCAGGGACCGGACGCCCCAGGGTGTCGATTGAATGCTGGACTGCTATCAGATCATTCGAGCGGTCCTTGATTGTCACGACATCTCCCTGGCGGACTCGGTACGAAGCGATATCAACCTTCTTACCGTTCACCCGGAAGTGACCGTGGTTAACGAGCTGCCGAGCCTGAGGGCGGGTAGCAGCCAATCCCGACCGCCAGACCACATTGTCCAAACGAGACTCGAGGAGTCTCAGAAGGTTGTCACCGGTGATCCCTGGCTGGCCAGACGCCAACTCGTAGTACCGACGAAACTGACGCTCAAGCACACCGTACATCGTGCGAAGCTTCTGCTTCTCACGGAGCTGGATCATGTAGTCAGATTCCCTGATCCGACCCCGGCCATGCTGACCGGGAGGATATGGACGACGATCTACCGGGCACTTCTTGGATTGACAAAGAGGCGTGCGGGCCCGGCGGCACGCCTTATGACGAGGACCTGTGTAACGAGCCATATCAGCCTCTCCGACGCTTCTTGGGACGGCATCCGTTATGAGGAATCGGAGTGATGTCCTTGATTCCGGTCACTTCAAGACCCATGTTCTGGAGGGTCCGAACGGCGGTATCACGGCCAGACCCTGTCCCGCTTACGATTACATCGAGCTTGCGAAGTCCGTGTTCCCCGGCCCGTCGAGCCGCCTCTTCGGCCGCAACTTGTGCGGCGTACGGGGTCGATTTCCGGGAACCTTTGAACCCAACCGAACCGCCAGAGGTCCACACAACGGTGTTCCCTGCCAGATCGCTGATGCTGATGATGGTGTTGTTGAAAGTTGCTTTGATGTGCGCCTGACCATGGGAGATGTTCTTGCGCTCCCGGCGACGCACCCGCTTTGCGGTGTTTTTCTGTTCGGCCATAGTTGTCTCCTACCCCTTACCGACCTTCTTCTTGCCGGCGATTGCGACGCTACGACCCTTGCGGGTGCGGGCGTTTGTGTGGGTCCGCTGGCCGTGGACAGGAAGACCGCGACGATGGCGAATCCCCTGATAGCAGCCGATTTCGATCTTGCGGCGAATGTTCTGCTGAACGTTGCGGCGAAGGTCTCCTTCGACTTCATAGTTCTGGTCGATATATCGGCGGATCTTTGCCGCTTCATCGTCCGTCAAGTCGCGAACACGAGTGTCCGGGTTCAGCTCAAGACCAGCAATGATCTCTTTGGACCTGGTAGGACCGATTCCGAAAATATAGGTAAGACCGATCTCGAGACGCTTGTCTCTCGGAAGGTCGACTCCAGCGATACGTGCCATTACGTCAACCCTGCCTTTGCTTGTGGCGAGGGTTCTCGCAGATCACCCAAACACGGCCACGCCGACGGATGATCCTGCACTTTTCGCACATCTTCTTTGTGGAAGGGCGAACCTTCATTGTTTCTCCTTATCGACCTACTACGGCCGCCGCCATCTAGACGATGTGTCTCTCGGACTCGGGTTCGGGCCCGGCGGAAGGCCCTTCGGCGCGGCTCACACCCAAGGATGAAACCTAGAGGGTGAACGGAACACCGAAAACACTCGCGTCTACTCTGCGACCGCTATGTCACTAGCGATTTTGGGCAGACACGAGCGCCCGAAAACCGGACCGCAATGATAGGCCGGGCGTCGCTTCCACTGCAAAGTGAGAACCAGAATGACAGTAAGCAAGACCCCCTGGAGCCTTGTCCCTCTACCCCAGGTGAAGACAGCACCCTACCCCAGGTCAAGACAGCACCCCTACCCCCGGCCTTCGGCCGGCGGTACTTTCCCCCCAATCTGCGACTGGGGGGACCGATTAAGACCCCCCTACCCCTGCGGGTTCGCAAAGCGAACCCTTGCGGTACTTTCCCCCCGCCAGAGGCGGGAGGACCGACGTGCGGTACTTTCCCCCCGGCGAAGCTGGGGGGACCAAGGGACCTAAACACAGAATCAATCGGGGAGCGTCGTAACGACAACCCCATCCGGAGTCAAAGCAATAGTGTGTTCCCAGTGCGCCGACCAGGACCCGTCAACGGAACGGACCGTCCAACCGTCCCGATCCACCTTGGTCCCAGCAGCACCCAAACAGAACATGGGCTCAATACAGATAGCCATCCCGGTTTTGAGCTTCATCCCCCGCCCAGCAGGCCCAAGGTTCGGGACATGGGGATCCTCGTGCATCTGTCGACCGATCCCGTGGCCGCCATAACCCTCGACTATCCCATAACCTTCCCGCCTCCCAACCGCCTCGACAGCGGCTCCCACGTCGCCTATTCGAGAGTCCGGAACAGTGACCTCAATACCCGCCCATAGGGCTTCTTCCGTTACGCGGTTCAAACGCTCGACCTCTTCCGAACCCTCTCCAACTACAACCGAGAACGCTGCATCACCGTGGTATCCCTCGAAAATGGCCCCAACATCGACGGCAAGAAGATCGCCCTCTCGAAGCTGATATGAGCCCGGGATTCCATGGACGATCACATCGTTGGGTGAAGCGCAGATCACTGCAGGGTATCCGTGGTAGCCGAGGAAAGAAGGGACACATCGATCCGCTCTTATCGCCTTATCGGCCGCAATGTCGAGTTCCTCGGTAGTGACCCCCGGTCGAATCAAGTCTCTGACAGCCTTATGGGCATGAGCGACAGCCCGCCCCGCTACTTCCATCTTCCTAAACTCTTCACTGTTCTTGATACTGATCACGGTCTCAGGCAATCTGGCTGTCGAACTCTGTATTGGCTAGGGACTCTAACTCTTCATCAGTGTATTCGACCCCTAAGCCATTCAGGATCCGAAGGGTAACCTCTTCGATCGGCCCTTCGGCGTCAACTTCTAGGACGATACCCCTTTCGCGATATACGCTGATCAACGGCTCGGTCTGCTCAACGTAAAGGTGCATCCGAAGCTCAATGGTGTGAGAGACGTCGTCCTTTCTTCCCCGAGCAAGGAGTCGTCGCACAAGTTCGTCATGAGCCACGCTGAGCAAAACTACCCGGTCAAGATTGTCCTCCCCCAAGTACTTGTCCAATGCGTGAACCTGCCCGAGAGTCCGAGGAAAGCCATCCAAGATATAGCCGTTCTTGGCGTCCGGCCGACTGACGCGTTCCTCGATCATCTCGATAACCAATTCATCAGAGACGTAGAGACCCTTGTCGATTCGCTCGCGAACACGCTTTCCCACGGGCGACTCGACGTCGAGCGCCCGGAACATCTCACCGGTGGAGACATGCATGATCCCCAGTAGCGCCGCCACTCTGCTCGCTTGTGTCCCCTTCCCCGCACCAGGAGGGCCGATGATGAGCATCCGAATCTTGTGATCGGATGTCTCCATCAGGTACCCATCACCCTGGCGTCCCGGGCGTTCACGAAAGTATCCCCTCGTAGTTGCGCATAGTGAGCTGAGACTCGATTTGCTTCATGGTCTCCAGGGCCACACCCACGACAATCAGAATCGAGACTCCGGCGAAACTCATGTTGAGTCCCCAACCGAGGCTCACCAGAGCAGGAAGAGTCGCGATCGTCGCCAAAAACAACGAACCTGGGAGAGTGATCCGGCTCAGGATGTGCGACAAGTGGGCTTCTGTCTGATGCCCAGGCCGGAAGCCTGGAATGAATCCACCTTGGCGCTGCACCATCTCGGCTTGCCGCACCGGGTCGAACTGAATGCTCGTGTAGAAATAGGTGAAGAACACCACCAACAGGAACATCGCGATGACATACCACCAAGAAATCGCTCCTGTTCCCATTGCCCCTCCGCCCAGATGATTGTTCACCAGATCACGGAACCAGGTCTGGAATCGCCCGTCTCCCGGCAAGACCACAGCGATCAGCGCTGGGAACATCAAGAACGATGAAGCGAAAATCACCGGGATGACCCCTGCAGTATTCACCTTGAGAGGGATATACGTCGAATGTCCACCGAGGACCTTTCGTCCCCGGACCCGTTTTGCGAATTGGATCGGGATTCTTCGTTGTGCCTGATCCATGTAGATGATCGCGACGATCATCCCCACGAAGACAATCATGAGGATTACGAAGGGGAGGTAACGCTGCACCAACACCGTCTGGGCCCAAAGCCTTGAGAACTGGCTCGGAAGCTGACTCAATATCGAAGCGAAGATGATGATCGACATCCCGTTTCCGACGCCCTTCTCAGTGATCAACTCACCGAGCCACATGATGAACGCAGTACCGGCCGTCATGGTCAGAACCATCAACGCGAGTACCCCAGCGCTCCGATCCGGGACAAGAGTCAAATCAAGGAGCTCTGGCGGAGGGTTGGCGGAGCCCCGAGCTAGACCTCCCGGACCGCCGATAGTGGTGATCATCCCTACCGACTGAATGATCGCCAACACGATGGTTACATACCGGGTCCATTGGGTAATGATCTTCTGCCCTGACTGTCCCTCTTCTTGAAGGGCCTGCAATTTCGGAATCACCACCGCCAACAATTGGAGGATGATCGACGCCGTGATGTACGGCATGATTCCGAGCGCAAACACAGAGAGCTGGTCGAGAGCACCCCCCGAAAAGAGGTTAAGGAGCGCCAAGAATCCGCCATCACTCTGGATTTGGTTGAGTGTTTCGACCGCGGCAGGATCGACCCCGGGAGTCGGGATCGCTGTACCGAACCGGTATACGGCAATAACTCCGAGCGTGAAGAAGATCTTCCGCCGCAGATCCGGCACCATGAACATGTGTCGGTACAAGGACAAGACATTCATCAGAGACTCTCCAATCTTTCCCCGGATTCGCTGAACAGAAGCACCAGATACTCCCGGCCGTCGCTTGTCAGATTCCGAGTTGGGTCCTTCATCATGATTCGATGATGGTGACAGTTCCGCCGGCCGCTTCGATCTTCGACCTGGCTCCCGCGCTTATGAAATGAGTGGTTATGTCGAGCTTCTTGCTGATCTCTCCATCTCCAAGAACCTTCACCAAGCCCCGGTGTTTCACTAGCCCTCTTGAACGAAGTTCGTCAGGTGTTACTTTCGAACCCGCCTTGAACTCCTGGTCAAGAGTGCTCAGATTCACTACTGCGAATGTCTGCTTCAGTGGATTCGTGAATCCACGAAGCTTCGGGAGCCGCCGAGCCAGAGGTGTCTGGCCACCCTCGAATCCAGGACGGAGAGTATTACGGGCCTTGAGGCCTTTGGTTCCCCGCCCGGCAGTCTTCCCGCCTTTACCAGCTCGGCCACGACCGACCCTGATTCGGTCCTTCTTGGAGCCGGGAGCCGGCGCCAAATCGTGGAGTCTGAGTTGTTCCTTCTCTTCAGCCATTTTCAATTCCCTACGGGTTCTCTATCCAACTTGGCCCTGCGCCCCGCATCCCTCACCGGAACGCCTGACGAAAAACCACTACTTCTCTTCTACTTTCACCAGATGACGAACCTTGTGAAGAACCCCCCTCATCGAAGGATTGTCCTCGTGTTCAACCGTCTGATGCATCCTCGAGAGTCCGAGGGCCCGCACATTGGCCCGGGTCCTGGGCTTCTCGCCAATCACGCTCTTTGTGAGAGTGACCTTGATGGTCTTGCTTTTAGCCATTGGGTCCTCCTCAGCTCCTAGCCCTCATCGACTCTGTCGACCGGTAAGCAGCGAGGAGAGCCGGAGGCACGAAGTCCTCCGCCTGACGACCTCGTTGCTTGGCGACTTCATCTGGTCGACGCTGAGACTGGAGGGCATTCATCGTCGCATAGGCAACGTTGAGATGGGTAGGGGCGCCCAACGACTTCCCGAGAGCGTCCTTGATCCCTGCCGCCTCCAAAATCTGTCGGACTGCTCCGCCCGCGATGACCCCGGTTCCGGGGGCAGCGGGTTTGATCAGCACCCGGGAAGCATCGTGTTGTCCAATATTCGTATGGATGATGGTCTGTCCCGCCATGGGAATAACCACCATTGAACGACGGGCTACCTCCATCCCTTTCTGAATGGCGGCTGGGACTTCTTTTGCTTTCCCGTATCCGATCCCAACTCTCCCGTTCCCGTCTCCGACCACACAGAGTGCGGTGAACGAGAAA
>CAYTVW010000019.1:1481-12767 GCA_964441865.1 uncultured Acidimicrobiaceae bacterium | reverse complement strand
TTCTCACGGTTCCATCCAATAATCGATTCAAAGCGCCCTCGCGCACAGGGATAGTCGTAACCTAGAAACGTGCCATCTCCTAAGAAGATACCCCTCGAACGCAGTCTCTTCGGCGAAACCGTCATCGACAACTACGCATGGATGAGGAATCGGGATGACCCGGATACCATCGCCTACCTTGAATCCGAGAACGCCCTAACCCAGTCACAGACCGCCCATCTGGCGGAACTCCGTGAGACCATCTTCGAAGAGATCAAGTCGCGGACCCTAGAAACCGACCTCTCAGCGCCAGCTAGAAAGGGCCCGTGGTGGTATGCCCGCCAGACCGAAGAGGGCCGCCAGTACCCGGTGTTTGTCCGAATGCCTCGCGCCACTGCTCCGCCCCAGATTCTTCTAGACGTGAACGCTTTGGCCAAAGGCCACGATTACCTTGCCTTAGGAGCTTTCAAGGTTTCGCCTGACCACCGTATCGTCGCCTACTCGACCGACACGACCGGCGCCGAAATATTCGAAATCCGATTCAGGGATCTGGAGTCTGGAACAGATCTCCCGGACTCTCTCTCCGGAGCCTATTACTCATGTGTGTGGGGAGCTGCAGTCGACTGTCTCTACTACACCACACTCGATTCCGCTCACCGACCCGACAAGGTCTGGCGCCATCAGTTGGGGACCCATCAATCAGAAGACCAGCTGATCTTCGAAGAACCCGACGAGCGCTTCTTCGTCGGGGTGAACTCAACCCAAGACGAACGCTACATTCTCATTTCCGCTTCCAGCCAGACCACTTCGGACGTGAGGTTCCTTCCGGCATTCGACCTTACGGCGACTCCAAAGCCGATACTCCCCAGAATCAGCGGAGTCGAATACAGCGTCGATCACCATCATGGACGTTGGCTAATAGTCACAAACGAGGACGCCATCAACGGCAAGCTCCTCTCTGTCTCAACCTCCAACCCGTCAGATCTAGTCGAGCTGATTCCCCACAACCCAATGCGGAAAATCGCGGATGTCTTCGCCTTCCGAAGTCATGTCATCGTCTCAGGTCGACGCGATGGACTCACCTCAATCACCGTGTTGCCTGACGAAGGAAACCCCTACGACTTAGAGTTCGACGAAGACGTATTCACTGTGAATCCGACATCGAACCTCGAATACGAAACGGCCGTGTTGAGGATCGCTTACCAGTCATTGGTTACCCCTCCTCAGATAGTGGATATTGACCTCAATACGGGGAGAAGGACTTTGGTCAAAGAGACACCCGTACTCGGGGGTTACGAACCTGATCAACTGTCAACGAGACGTGCTTGGGCAAAAGCCAGCGACGGAACAATGATCCCAATCTCGATCGTTCATGCCACGGGAACCCGATTCCCGGCCCCCTTCGTTTTGTACGGATATGGGGCCTATGAGATTCCCGTCGACCCATGGTTCAGCATCTCCCGCCTCTCTCTGCTGGAGAGGGGGATCGCCTTCGCTATAGCCCATATTCGAGGTGGCGGAGAATTCGGGAAACCTTGGTACGAAGCAGGGAAGCTCGCCGAGAAAATGAACTCTTTCACCGACTTCATAGCCTGCGCCGAGCATCTCAGCGAGTCTGGGATAAGTGAGACCGGACACTTGGCAATTCGAGGAGGATCCGCGGGTGGCCTACTGATGGGTGCCGCCACCAATATGAAGCCGAGCTTGTTCGACGCAGTCGTTGCCGAGGTCCCTTTCGTCGACGTAGTGAACACGATGCTCGACGAGACGTTGCCCCTCACCGTGACTGAGCGAGAGGAGTGGGGTGACCCCAGAGAACCCGAGCCGTACCAGTGGATGAGGCGATACTCACCATATGAGAACGTTCGTGAAGCCCAGTACCCGTCGATGTTGGTCACGGCTGGGCTCAACGACCCTCGAGTCTCCTATTGGGAACCCGCTAAATGGGTGGCTCGGCTCCGCGAAATGGTGATTCCTCGCGGACCGATACTCCTCAAAACCAAGATGGAGTCTGGACACGGCGGAGCGACGGGTCGATACGATGTTTGGAGGGACGAGGCTTTCGTCCTCTCATGGATAGTCGACCAGATAGGAGACCTTGACTAGAGACCACCGTCAGGTCTAGTCGGGGGGATTGATGGAGGCGTCGACTGAGAAGACACGGCCCCATCCAGACCCTCCGTCATGTCAGGGCCACTGAACTGAGCGTTGTACAGGTCCGCGTACGCTCCTTTGGCGGCCATCAACTCGTCGTGCCCCCTGCGCTCGACAATCTTCCCGTCTTCCATCATGAGGATGAGGTCGGCGTCGCGAATGGTCGAGAGACGGTGTGCGATCACGAAACTCGTACGGTCAGATCTCAGAGCGGACATTGCGTGCTGTACCAGAAGTTCGGTCCGGGTATCGACGGAGCTGGTGGCTTCGTCCAGAATCAGAAGTGCTGGCTCAGCGATGAAGGCACGGGCGATCGTAATGAGCTGCTTCTCGCCAGCGCTCACGTTCGAACCCTCATCGTCGATGACTGTCTCGTAACCATCCGGGAGGTTCCGGACAAATCGGTCGACCAGAGCCGCCTCGGCTGCCTCAACTATCTCTTCGGGGGTTGCGTTGGGCCGCCCGTAGGCGATGTTTTCCCGGATCGTGCCTCGGAACCAGCAGGGGTCTTGGAGAACCCTCCCCGTTTGGGGCCGAAGGGCGTCTCTCGTCATCGTTGTGATATCAACTCCGTCAAGAGTGATACGGCCCGAGTCGAGTTCGTAAAACCTCATGATCAAGTTGACCAGCGTGGTTTTCCCCGCACCGGTCGGGCCGACTATCGCTACCGTCTCCCCCGGCTCAACCTTGAGTGACAGGTTCTCTACCAGGGGCTGATCGGGTTGATAACGGAAGCTGACTTGGTCGAATTCCACTCGACCGACCGTAACCCCTGGCCGTTTCATTAGCCCTTCGTCGGAAGCCTCCGATTCAGCATCAAGGAGTTCAAAAACCCTCTCGGCAGATGCCACCCCCGATTGCAGGAGATTAATCATGGAGGCAATTTGAGTTATGGGCTGAGTGAAATGCCTCGTGTACTGGATGAACGCCTGGACATCACCGAGGCTCAGAGTCCCGGCCGCCACCCTCAAACCTCCGAGGACAGCGATCACCACGTAGTTGAGGTTCCCGATGAAGAACATCACCGGCATGATCAATCCCGACAAGAATTGGGCCGAGAACGAAGAACGGAACAGTTCCTCGTTCCCAGAATCGAAGGTCGATTGGACTTCCTTTTGACGTCCGAACACTTTCACCAGGGAGTGCCCTGTGAACGCCTCTTCCACATGGGCGTTGAGATCACCTGTCCTTCGCCATTGAGCAGTGAAGTGTTTCTGGGATCTCTTCATGACCAGCATGGCCACAACCATCGTCACCGGGATAGTGAGCAGCGCCACCAAAGAGAGGGCCGGAGAAATCCAGAACATCATCCCAGTAACCATGAGAACGCTGAGGCCAGCGTGGAGAGTCTGGTTCATGCTCTGTTGGAGGCTCTGGGCAAGGTTGTCTATGTCGTTGGTGACTCGGCTGAGGAGCTCACCTCGCGGTTGGCGATCGAAATACCGCAAAGGCAGACGGTTCAGCTTGTCTTCGACATCAGAACGCATCTTGAAGACCGTTGCTTGGACAACATCGTTGAGAAGGAATCCTTGTAGGAACCCCAGCAGGGAGGAAACGGCATAGAGACCGACCACTGCCAACAACACCCCCCGAAGCGCCGAGAAATCTATCCCCTGACCAGGAATCAGATCGATTCCGCCGACTAGATCCGCAATCCGATCGTTGCCCTGAGCGCGGGCCATCTCAATAAACTCGGCCTTCGTAACCCCCGAGGGGAGGTTCCGTCCGATGACCCCAGCGAAGATCACATTGGTCGCCCGACCCAAGACTTTCGGGCCGAAAGTCGCCGAGGCAACCCCGACTATTCCCGCTGCGATCAAGAACACGATCTTCCCCAGCTGGGGATGAAGGAGCCCTGCCAATCTCTTCAGAGATCCTTTGAAGTCGAGAGGCTTCTCAACTGCCATACCGTGTGCCATCGGGCCGCGGAATGGTCCTCCGTGTCCTCGGATCCTTTCGGCCGGTTTCATATCGGGGCTGCTCATGACGAAGCCACCGCCTTCATTTGAGACTCAACGATCTCAACATAAGTCGGGCAACTCTTCAGAAGCTCAGAGTGGGTCCCCGATCCAACAATCTCGCCCCCGTCGAGAACGAGTATCTGATCGGCGTCCATCACCGTGGACACCCGTTGCGCGACGACTAGAACGGTTGTATCGCCGGTCACTGGTTTCAGGGCGCGTCGAAGCTTGGCGTCGGTAGCCAGATCGAGAGCAGAAAACGAGTCGTCGAAAAGGTAGATCTCGGGTTGCCGAATAAGGGCACGCGCAATTGCCAGCCTCTGGCGTTGTCCACCAGAAAGATTGGTCCCACCTTGAGAAACCACGGCTTGAAGCCCTTCGGGATTCTCCGCTACAAACTCCTTCGCTTGTGCAACCTCGAGAGCAAACCACATCTCTTCTTCGGTAGCGTCGGGCTTTCCGTACCGAAGATTCGACTCGACAGTCCCGGAAAACAGATAGGCCGTCTGTGGGACGAGTCCGATCCGAGACCAGAGAGCTTCGGGTTCGATCTGGCGGACATCGACACCGTCGATCAGGACACTCCCCTCGGTCGCATCAAAGAGCCTGGGGATAAGGCTGATAAGGGTCGACTTCCCCGACCCAGTCGATCCGACTATCGCAGTGGTCTGGCCAGCTTGAGCCTTCAGATTGATGTTCCTCAGAACGGGAACCTCCGCGCCCGGGTAACTGAACCCAACATTTCGGAGTTCGAGGTCAGCGTGCTTCTCCATCTTCACAATCCCGACTGCGGGCGGGATGACAGACGATTCGGTCGTCAACACCTCGCCAATTCGGTCAGCACAAACGGACGCTCTCGGCACCATCACAAGCGTGATCGTGGACATCATCACCGACATCAGAATCTGGACCAGATAGGTGAGAAATGCCGTCAACGACCCGATCTCCATTGCTCCCGAGTCGATTCGGAATCCGCCAAACCACAACACCGCAACGCTTGAGATGTTCATGACCAACATCACCATTGGGAACATTGCGGCCATCCATCGACCAACAGTGATTGAAACATCCGTCAGTTCCCGATTGGCCCGACCAAACCGCTCCTTTTCGAAATCTTCTCGGACAAACGCACGAAGGACACGAATACCTGTGATCTGTTCCCTGAGGGTCCGGTTCACGGTGTCGAGTCGTTTCTGCAACACCCGGAATCCCGGAATCATGTGCACCACAATCACACTGATGCCAGCGGCCAGCACAGGGACGGCAACCACCACCAGCCACGAGAGCCCCACATCCTCGCGTAGCGCCATGACCACCCCACCAATCATCGTGATCGGAGCGGCCACCATCATGGTCAGGCTCATCATGACGAGCATCTGAACCTGTTGGACATCATTGGTGTTGCGAGTGAGAAGGGAAGGCGCCCCAAAACGCCCCAATTCGCGACTAGAGAAAGACGAGACCTTCCGGAAGAACCCAGATCTCAGATCTCGACCGAACAACATCGCTGTTCGTGAAGCGAAGTAGACACCCGCGATCTGGCACAGCACTTGGATTAGGGAGACCGCCAACATCCACCCACCAGTCCGAACGATATACGAGGTGTCGCCCGTAACCACCCCGTTGTCAATGATGTCGGCGTTGAGTGTCGGAAGGTACAAGGAGGCGACAGTGGCGCAGAGCTGGAAAACAATGACAATCCAGATCGGACGCCAATACGGGCGGAGATACTCTCGGATGATCGAAATCAGCACTCTGATCTCGCCCTCGACCCGATCCCGTTGAGGAGGATCTCGACCAACTCTGGGGTAGTGAACCTAGACGCCAGAGCCGGGTGTGAGTTAGAGAACACGAGACCCCACAGCGCTAACGCTCCTCGAGATGGTTCCACAGCAAGCTGGGAACGATAACGATCCAATATCCTCGTCAGAGCAGCCTGGACCGATCTAACGGATGCCTTCATCACCCTCGCCACTTCGGAGGCAGGACCAGTTTCGTATTGTGGGAGCGATCCGATCAACCGGGCCACAGTCTCGAGCCTTAGAGACAGGATTTCGACCGTTGTCTCGACCTGCTCCGCCAAGGAACCCCCCTCTGGTATCTGGTCAAGCTCGGCGATAACAGAGGATGGGTCCATCACCATTTCCACCGCGTCGCGAATCAGCGTGGCTTTGTCAGGAAACGCCCGATAGATGGTTCCCTCCGCGACCTGGGCAGCCTCAGACATCTCAGACGTGGTCACCGCAGTGCCTTTCGCCACCAACAAAGGGATTACGGCCGAGAGAATCGCTTGCCTCCGGTCATCAGGAGGAAGAGGTCGAGCTCGTTGTTGTCCGGTTTCCACAGACAGGAGCTTAAATGAGTGAGCGCTCACTCACAAACCAGTCACGCGTTAATGATCACAACTGGGCAAGAAGCGTGTCGCGCGATGTATTCGACACGGGGCCCGAGATGAAGACGACTCGATCCTGCCCTTACCGAGGTCCCTAGTACCAGCAGATCGGCTTCCCAGTCGTCAATCTCGCGGAGAATCCCTTCCTCGATCTCGTCGGCTTCGACGATCCTTGTGGCAATTGGCCTTTCGAGAGTGAATGCAACCGACTCGGTTTCTGCAGTTATGTCGGAAGCCCTTTCCCTAATCCCTGATACCAGCGAGGGGGTAACCACATGAAGGACCCCGATAGCGACCGTTGGGTCGGCGACCACGAACGCCAGGTCGAGGGCTCTCCGCGAACTCGGACTCCCGTTGGTAGGGACAAGGATTCTTCCTGGATGCCAATCGGCCGGGACCTCGTCGCCTTTCACAACGATCGTAGGACACGGTGCGTACCGGACAACAGCGTCGATCAGGTTCCCGAAAAGAGCTTCCCCCTCAGGACTCATCGTGGGCGTCCCCAACATCAGAACGTCATGATGAACCGCTTCCGAGAGGATTGCTTCGACTGGCGCTTCTGATAGGACCACTCGCGTCGATGTCCCCTCAGCACTGAAGACCCCCTTCAGCTCACCGAAATACTCAGTCGCGAGATTCGGAGTCGACTGTGAAGAGACTGCGAAGAGACTGGTATGGGTTCGATGGACATCCGATAGCCGTTTCGACAAGAACCCTTCGATAATCTGGGTGGCTACCACGCCTGAACGGGGCCTCACCGGGACCAACAGTCGCCGGACACCAGCCGTGAACGTCTTCCGAAGGGCGTCTTCGCGCGCTAGTCGCTGTTCCTCCTCGGCTTCCGGTACAACCCGAGCCAGACATAAGCGAAGAGCAACCGGAGCGAGAATCGATGTAGTGACCGCCATGACCACAATGATCGAGAACATCTCCAGGCTGAGGATTCCGAGAGACAGACCGATCGTGGCGACAATTATCTCAAGATCCCCTCGGGCGTTGAGCCCCGACCCATATGCCAACGAACGCCAGTGATCTTGCCCTGACAACAGCCGAGCCCCCGCGTAGGCTCCCACCACCTTCCCAAACGTCGCCACCCCGATGACCAAGAGTGTGAACCCGAACATCCTCGGCTCAAGGATCGCCCTAACGTCAACCTTCAAGCCCGCAACCGCGAAAAACACTGGCGCGAAAACTCCGAATGCCATCGTCTCAAGCTTGGATATAGCGCTGAACGGGAGAGCAGGAAGCCGACTGAAAAGAATGCCCACAGCGAATGCGCCAATCACTGGCTCGAGGTTCAGCCACTGACTGAACGCCGCCCAGATGAGAGCCATGACTATCACAAGGGTCAGCTCGGAGTCATCGCCTCGGAGTCGATGTTGCACAACGTGGAGAGCATTCCGAGCCGCAAACCTGCCGAATGTGACTGTTACTAGAACAAAGACGGCAATCGTCGCCATTGTCTTCAAGACAGTCCCAGGACCGAACGACTCGGCACCAGCCAGGGCCGTTACCAAACCCAAGAGTGTCCAACCCGCAATATCGTCAATCATTGCGGAGGCCAACATCGTTTGGCCGATATCGCGACGCATTAGGCCGAGATCAATCAACACCTTGGCTAGAACGGGGATGGCTGCGATCGAAAGGGCCGTAGCCACGAAGAGAGCAAACAGCGTTCGCCTTGAAGGATCCGCGAGCAGATCGTCAGGCAGCCAGAATCCCAAAAGCAAACCGACAGACAGGGTCAAACCCAGACCCCCCGTAGAGACCCCCAGAGAAACCCGGAACTTTCTGCGAATCAGAGTGAGGTCAGTCTCCAGGCCAGTAACCACCAACAGCAACACGACACCGACAAGCGCGACAACCTCAAGAAGATGGCCCTCAACAGGGGTTTGCGGCATGATCCACCTTCTGACCGCGGGAATCGCCCCGGAGAGCATCGAAGGCCCAAGCAATACTCCAGCCAAGATCTCCCCCAGAACGGCTGGTTGGCCGAATCGGCGGGCTAGACCGCCCATCAGCCGCGCGACAGAGATCAGAACAGCAATCTGAATGATCAGCTGCAGCACCTCATCATGAGAAGCCGCCCCGAAGACCTCCACCTCGCCTCCTTCCAACCAGTTCCCGGAACGCCGTTCTCGGATCGCCGGTACCCTACCCGAAACCCGTGACCAGGATCAGGGAATCTTGAAGGTATCCGTCGGGGTGTTCAGGAATATGCTCTCGCCTGGATGTCGAACAGTTCGGCGTAGAGACCATCAAGAGCCATCAGTTGTTGATGGTTCCCCGCCTCAATGATCTTCCCGTCAGCTACGACCAGAATCAGATCAGCCATACGAACGGTCGAGAAACGATGAGAAACCAGAAGCGTGATCGCTCCCGTCAGACGCCCGACCCTCTGAGCTCCCTCCGCATACCTCTCAAACAGGTCATGCTCGGCTTGAGCGTCGAGTGCCGAGGTCGGCTCATCAAGGACCAACAGAAGCGGAGCAGTCCGCATCATCGCTCGGCCCAGAGCCAGTTTCTGCCACTGGCCACCCGAAAGCTCGGTTCCATCGGCGTAGGACTTCCCAAGTAGAGTCTCCAACCCATCTTCGAGACGGCGAATCACGTCATCGGCTTCAGCCCGCTCAAGGGCTGAAAGCACTGCCTCGGATGATTCAATTTCGGGCAAGTCGCCCAGCCCAACCGTTTCTCGCGCCAAGAATTCGAACCGGGCAAAGTCCTGAAAACCAGCGGCTATACGCTCTCTGAACTCACGCAACAAGAAACGTCGAATATCGACTCCATCGAGTTGGATAGCCCCTTCATAACTGTCGTAGAAGCGACACAGGAGTTTCACCAGAGTCGTCTTGCCGGCCCCATTCTCCCCCACCAACGCGACAGTCGAACCGGCGGGAAGAAACAGGTCCACATCACCGAGGACAATCCGATCCGTCCCCGGGTAAGCGAATTGAAGCCCTGACACTCGGATCCCCTCAACAATTCGTTCCGGCATCACAGCATCCTCGCGAATCTCCACTGACTGGCTCACCAAGTCTTGGATCCAGCGGAGATCGGAAAGAGCCTTGGCAGTCCTCTGCATCTCCTGGAGAAGATTCACCGTATCGGTCACCTGCTGATTCACCTGAGCTGCCAGGGTGATTGCCAACACAACGTCGCCAACACTCCGAGACCCCGCCACGGCGTCTCTAACGACCAACAGGGTCGCCCCAACATAACCAAGGGCGAAAACGAGTTGCCCGCAGGCCCGGAGAGCTACCGCCCTCATCTCTCCTCGAAGAAGAATCCGAGAAGCCTTCGCCCAAGCCCGGTCATGGCGAGCCCTGATCTCCGGACCAAGACCACAAGTCCTGAGTTCCTTGGCGCTGGCCGCTGAATTCGAGAGTTCGAATAGATGGCGCGCTCTCCTGGTTGGATCGGCAGCCGCCTCCCGGGTCTTCCCCAACAGAGACTCAGCCCTTCGACCCAGAATCAACGGAGGTATCGCCGCCAGAGGAAGCAGTAACAAGAAGGGGTTCAGCCTGACCAAGAGAAAGATCGTGATCCCCAAGGCCAACGAGAGGCCAGCAGAGTCCAAGAGAGCCTGCATACTGGTCCACCCCATTCGCTCGGTCTCCTGTCGGAGTACCTGCATCTTGTCGGCGTATTCAGGACGTTCGTGGTGCTCCAAACCGGCGGAGTCGTTCGAAAACCGAATCAGATCGGCCTGAAGTCGAAGCCCGGCCATCTCACCGAGCTCAAAATAGAAAATGTGCGAGAAGTGCCCAGAAACCAATGAGGCAATCAACATGGCAGCCAGCCAGAGACCTGCGACGACTGCCCCACGGCTGTTCTGTTCTACAACAGAATCGGTAAGTCTTCCTAGTGCTGGCGCTGCCAGGGGGAGCGCCGCCCACTGTAGAAGCATCAGCGAAAAGGAGATCACTACTCGCTTGCGGCTCTCTGACCACGCGATCTTGAGAAGCTCCCAGCCTCCCCAGAGCACCCTTCTCATAGTGTCACCTCAGCTACTGCGTCTTCCTCGGGTCGATCGACCTCATTCCCCTCGGCGTCCAATCCTGCCGCGAACCGTTCGGCCTGAAGCCTGAAGAGTCGGGCGTAGTGTCCGTCCGTCTCCATCAATTCTTGATGTGTTCCCTCCTCAACAGCCTTCCCGTTGTCGACCACCACGATCCGGTCGGCTCGTCGCACCGACGAGAATCGATGTGAAATCAGCATCGAAGTGACGCCTTCTGTGAGTTCCACGAACCTGTCGAAGAACGCAACCTCTGCCCTGACGTCGAGGGCGGCGGTGGGTTCGTCGAGGATAAGGACTCGAGCTCCGCAGGAGAGCGCATACAAGGATCGAGCAATGGCGATCCGTTGCCACTGGCCGCCCGAAAGATCAATCCCTCCTTCGTAAGACCGGGCGAGGATGGTATCCAGCCCAAGAGGGAGCTCTCCGAAAGCATCGAGAATTCCAGCCTTACCGGCAGCAGTCGAGACTCTCTCCGAATCAAACGCACAATGGGCCGCTCCCAATGCGATGTTGTCGGCTGCGCTTAGTTCATAGCGGGTGAAATCCTGGAAAATCACGCTCACCTGTCGACGCCATGCATCAACGTCAAACTCCGAGACTCCCCGGCCATCGACGGTGATAGACCCTGAGGTCGGCTCATAAAGCCGCGTGAGAAGCTTCACCAAAGTCGTCTTCCCAGCGCCATTGACCCCGACTACCGCCGTGCACTTCCCCGCAGGGAGCTCGAGATTCAGACCGTCGAGGACCAAAGTCGACGAGCCCGGATAGGCGAAAGAAAC
>CAYTVW010000019.1:0-1471 GCA_964441865.1 uncultured Acidimicrobiaceae bacterium | reverse complement strand
AAACATCCTCGAAACGGATCCCTGAAACGGGGACGTCAGGGTCTACTAGGCCCCCACTCCGAACCTCGCCAGAGATCGCGGTCGAAAACCTCTCCTTGGCGGTAGCCAACGACTCCATAGCTTGCATCCCATACTGAGTAGGGACATCGGCCTCGACAAAGTAATGGCCCCCCATCATCCCCGACATCACCGCCTGCAGGCCCAGCGCCACGCCGGTGAGGTCGATTCGCCCTTCGATACCCGCCCGCGCAACGGCGTGGATCGCCAGAGCGCACAGCACAACTCCAATCGAGGTGAAAACGTAGAAAGGCTTGAGATAGATTCGTCTACGAATCTGAGCCACCTCACCATAGATCTTCCGGTAGAGGTCGGCATACCGATCATTGAGCCATTGAGTGATACCAAACACCCTCGCCTCTTTCGCAATGCCGTCCCCGGTGCCCAACTCCCAGATGTAGTCCGTTTCTCGAACAGCAGGCCAGACCCTCTCCCAAACCGTCGAGTATTTCCTGAGGCCACCTCGTTGTCCGTATCGGAATGTCATTGCCGCGACACCAACCCCTATGGCGGCCCACCAAGAAGCAACGAAACCAACCACCAGGCAGAAAGCGAGAAGCCGACCGTACCTGGCGACAAGGGCCAACATCCCCGCGCAGGCCATCCCAGGGGTGTGCCAGTCGCTGTTGAATTGCCGGGTGGCGTTGGACAGGGCATCCAGAGTCTGCTGGTCTTCCATAGGCCCTATCCCAGTGGTACTCATCACCATCTCCATGGTCCGCTCGCGCAACACTCCGTCGACCCGCCGACGGATCAGCAATCCCAGAGCAGTCTGGGCTGGAGCCAAGACCTGTTGAATCAAGAACAGAGCGGCTGCGATAAGGAACGACTCAACCAGACTGTCCCAGGGAGGAGACCCCACGCCCCCATCCACCGCGGCTGGAACCTTCCCGATCATGTACGAAGTGGCGAAAACAAAGCCCACCGGCAGAAGCCCCAAGATCACGTTCACAATCAAAGTCACCGAGATCAGGGGGAAACCGATTACCGGAAGCAGCTTGAGGATTAGGAGTCTGGGCACGACGGCAGCCGAGACAAAAGCTTTCCATTTGGATCGAACACGATCGACAAACGACGCGCCTGAAGAGGAGGGAGGGTTCACCTGATCAGAATAGGGACGAATCCATCAGTCCCGCGGGGGATTTTTCCTGCCGTCAGGAGATTTCGGTGAGTGCCCCCGTATCGATGTCGTAAACAAAGCCACGTGGAATCCCCAAGACGTGCGGGGAGGCGTTCAAGAGATTGAGGGAATGCCTAACCCCGTCTTCCGGATCGACAAAACCCCGTTTCTCAAAACCTGGACGGGAGCCCGTGTCAGCTTCTAGACGATCAGCGAGCCCATCTTCGTCCATCCCCAACAACCCACACTTGGTGTGTTGGATGATCATCACTTCTTCCGTCCCAAGAGTCCATT
>CAYTVW010000018.1:0-12848 GCA_964441865.1 uncultured Acidimicrobiaceae bacterium | reverse complement strand
CAGTGTTCACACTGGCCCTGGCGCTCCCGGCGATGGCTTGGTGGGAGGGAGTAATTGCTCAATGCCCAACCGGCAAGGTGGTTAGGACCCAATCCCAGTCAATCTACAGCGGACAATGGCATTATCACCAGCTTGATGGATCTGGCGACTACTTCTACGGCCGCGGCTCCGGCGTGTACGTTTACTGGCCATCCGGCTGATACGGTCGGTGGGTCACTATTGTGGCATCGCAAATCTACGGTGCTGCTTCACGTCAGAAACCACCATCTGCTCCTAGTTACTGAGAGGCTGCATGGTGCTGAGTTGTCGGTAGCCAATGCTGCCGACAACTTGATATGGGACTAGACGGAAGGGATCGGTGGGCGTGATGGTCAGTGTCAGATGCCGCGAGATTCGAGGTTTTGCGATGGTCCTGGTGGCCTTGGTGTTGGGATTGTCGGCCTGTTCGTCTGGCGGTGGGGTGGCGACGTCGGTGCCGGACGAGAATCCGGCCTCGACTTCGGGATCGAGCGGGGATTTCGAAGAGCGCCTGATGTGGGTCACCGGCTGGAATCCTAAGATAGATAGGTCTGAGTTGGGTGATCTGGTTGCCTCGGTGGCCAGGGATATCGAAGGCTTCGCTGTCACGCACCCGTATCCATCGGTTGTGAACGGTTCTGAACACGAGCAATGGATAGTGGACTGCGCCAACTATCTGGGGGTGGAGGCGTCGTTGCAGAGGGGCGGGGTTGGGAACGGGATCGGATTCGAGGTTGGTGACACCGATCCGTCAGGCCGTGCGAACCTGGTGGTGGGGGGTTGCGTGGCATATCCGGAATGGGTGGGTCTCTACCAGCCCCAGACTATCCGCGAGAAGTATGACCGATTAGTTGAAGTGTATGAGTGTATGAAAGAGCACGGCTATCCGACCCTGGACCCGCCTTCTTATGAGAGTTTCGAATCCACCGGAGGGGGCTGGAATCCCTATGCCTTGATAGGAGAGGGTGGCTCCGTGTATTTCGCTGGAGTGGATGTGTTCTCTGCTACCGAGGAGGAACTTGCGTCGATCGGTGAAGGGGGGCGGTTCATAGTCGAGGTGTATCGGACATGCCCTCTTTTCGGCCCGTGACTGGCGGTAATGGTTGACGTCAGTCTGTTCGTGGGGGCCTTCATGGCATTGGTTCACCCAACATCGCATGCGATGCCGACCGGCTTCCTGCTGCAGGCTTTCCGTTTTCGGCCCTGAAGGGGGTCCCTGGGCCCAGCAAATGGGGGCACAGGTGTTGGCTCAAATCGAAGGAGGTTGCCAACATGGTGAAACGAGTCTCGCAGGCGGCGATGCTGGTTGCAGTACTCACCCTCGCATTGGCGTTGCCTGTGATGGCTTGGTCGAAGTCGGGCACTCTAGCCTGTAACCAAGGGGGAACCCCGCGGACGTGGACGGCTTCGCAGTACAACACAACTCATATCCACGTTGTTGACGGTTGGGCAAAGGTGTATATCGGATATGGCTGCGTCGCTAGCTCCTTCTCCTGGACGACGGGAACGGTCCCGTATCATCTCGAAGTGGAATGGACTTATTTCGGACACGCGGTCTCTTGCACATAGGCTCGAACTCCGACGCGGTCAGCCGAGCTTCGAGTGTCGCTGACCGCGTCGGGCTTCCGAAGGGAGAAGGATGAAGATGAAGCTGGCGCTACTACTCGTTGGCGCTCTGTTGGTATGACTGATAGTAGCCGCTTGTTCGTCGAGCGGCGAGGGGACTACGTCGACCACTTTGGTGGAGTTGCGGTCTCGGGCAGAGATCGAGGCTGGGTATGACCAAGTGTTCGCCGGGAGGCATCCGGAGGGAGATTCGCTTTGGCATCCGGAGGTCGAGGAAGGGATGGACGAGTTGCGGAGGGCCACTCAGGATGCGGTTTTCGAGTTCGCGGCCGGGAATCCGGTGCCTCGTAACACTTTCTACGGGAGCGAGCCGTTCGTCGCCTGGGTGAAGGAATGTTCGGTGGCGCTCGGGGTCGATATGGTCATGTTCTCCGACGGGTCTCTTGAGTTTCAGATGAGCGACGATCCGGCTCACAGAGATTTCCTTGTTCTGACACTGTGTAGTTGGTATCAGCATTTGTCGGGGGCAACACCAAGGAGTACTGCGAGTGACGACGATGTGCTCAGGGACAAGTACGAGCGATATGCGGCGACCGTTGAGTGTTTGAAGGCGAATGGATTTGCGATGGCTGATATGCCGAGTCTGGAATCGTTCTTGGCATCTGAGGACTACCAACCGTATTCCGAATATGGTGTCAGGGGGGCTATGGGTTTTCCCGGAATAGACCTGGGAACGGCTTCGGAGGCGGAGATGGAGGCATTGGCGTCCGAACATCCGGCTGAGGCCGAGTTGATTCGGGCGATGTGGACGTGCCCGATCGCTGCGCCGGAGTAGTAGCCGTTGGCAGGGTCTTATTGTGGTGTCTTGAGAGAAAGTGAGGGCACCTGGTCGGGTGCCCTCAGGTTTCACGGAATAAGTCGGTCTAGCCCTGCAGGGCGGCCAACACGTCGGTGAGGCCAGCTTCGGTGGCTAGTTCGATGGCGGACTTGCCCTGGCTTCCCAACGCATTGGGGTCAGCACCCGCCTGGATCAGAAAGGAGTAAACCTCAGGGTTCGAGGCTCCATTCAACAAGGCGATATGGAGGGCATTGTCGCCGGCGGAATCGGTGAGGGTCGCGTCTGCGTTCCAGCCAGCGAGAACCGAAATCATTTCGATACGGTTCCCAGCTGCAGCCAGCATTAGCGCAGTCTGGCCAGTTGTCTGTACGCGGGAATTCAGGTCAACGCCACTCTGGGCGATTTGGGCAACGACTCCCACGTCGCCGTTGACGACTGCGCGATGAATCGGGAAGTATCCGTCAAGAGCTGGTACGTTCGGATCGGCACCCCGATTCAGAAGGAGTTGGGCCATTTCACTGTTGTTGAAAGCTAGAGCAGTGTTGAGTGCCGTGGAACCGTCGATGCCGGGTTCGTTAGGGTTGTCGCCTTCGTCCAAGAACGCAGCCGCCGATGTGATGTCTCCGGCTCTCACAGCGGCAACGAGCCGGGTGCCGGCTGCCGCAACATCCTCTTCTGAGAAAGTCCCGGACCCAACGGATACGCCGTTTTCTGGGTTGTCGGGGTTTCCGTTCTCGTCGCTTTTCCCCTTGAAAGCCAGGAACGCTCCGACGACTACAACCAGAGCAACTATTGCGGCGAGAAACATTCGAATGCTCTGGCCGACCGAATTCTCTTCCATCTCTATTCCTCCTCCGTCATGACCCGATTCGCCGGTATCGTGCCCTTTAGGGTGGCGATTCGGAAACTCCTTGTCCTTCTTGCCGAACCGGGTTCTGCCGGTCGGCGATTCTGACAGACTGAGAAGGCTAACCGGTCTGGGAGAGAACCCGCATTTCGGGGCTATCGGATTTAATGACATTGCTCTCAACGTTCGGAGTCGCTACAACTCAGTGAATGCTTCGACCCTTCAGAGGACTGTTATTCGACCCGGAACGAATCCCTGATGTAGGAAGCGCCACGAGCCCCCCTTACGACGTCATTGATTCGAACCATCACGACGCCCTTCTGGCTAGGTCTGAATACAACGTGGTCCGGCTGATCCTTTCACGTGAGGCGGAACCCGATTACAAAGAATCGGCTCGGATACTCGATAGGTGGCGGAGCGAACGGATTCTCTGTCTCGATGAGGAACCCAGGCTCTACTTGTACCTCATGGAATACGACGGTCCGGACGGTAAGAGGAAGACAGCCAGGGGAGTCCTGGGAGCGATGAATCTCGAAGAGTTAGGGGAACGTGTCCTCGGCCACGAAGAGACAATCCTCAAACACCGTGCGGACAGGATGAATCTCTTAACCGCTACACAGGCGAATCTTGATTTGATTATCGGTCTGAGTTCCTCGACCCGGCTGGCCAGGCTTCTGATACCCGATGGAGAACCGAGGGTCGACTTCGTTACGCCCGACTGGATTCGGCACAGGCTTTATGACATTTCGAACAAAGACAAAATCCAAGGAATTACCTCCGCTGTAGCGAATCTTCCGATCGCGATTGCGGACGGTCATCATCGATACTCAACAGCTCTGGCTTACCATCAGGAGAATCCTGACGTCCCAGGTTCCGACCGGATCATGGCGTTCATCAGCGCGGCGGAGGGGTCCGGTTTGACCGTCGGTCCATATCATCGGGTTTTCTCGGGCTTCGACTTCTCAGCCGCCGCTCTCTCCGAGGCCTTCAATGTCAACGCTTGCGAGCCCCATGTTCCGAACGGCCCCGGCGATATCGTGTTGGTGAGCAAAGAAGGGAGCCATCTTCTCAGCCCGAAACCAGAAGCACTTCGAGAGCTTCCCGGCCCTTGGAGAGAAGCAGGATCGGCTGTGGCACGGGAGGTCCTTTACCCATTAGTCGGGATCACAGAGTCTGACGCTACTTATGTCGCCGAATTCGAGGAAGCGGTTAGCTCGGTGACCGAGGGAGGGACAGCACTGCTTCTCGCTCCTGTCACGGAACGAGCTATCGCAATGGCGGGAGAGATGGGGATACGGTTTCCCCAGAAGACCACGTTCTTCGTCCCGAAACCGCGTGCCGGACTTGTAATGCGAACCTTTGACTCTGAGACCTGACGGGAAGAGTCTGTTCCTTCGCTAGAAAAGATTCGCAAACCCGGAAGGCGGACTCAACCGGTGTTGCGCAACCCGGCGGCGACTCCGTTCACAGTCAAGTGGAGAGCTCTTTCAAGGAGAGGGTCATCGTCTCCAGCCCTTCGTCTGGCAAGCAAAGAGACCTGAAGGTAGTTGATCGGATCCAGGTAGTAGTCGCGGACAGCGAGTGTCTGCTTGAGGATCGGATATTCGTGGAGGATGTCCTCGCCGGTGAGGCGTGTTACTTCCTCGACAGTCAAGTCGTATTCGGCTCTGATCTTCTCGAAGATGTGATGAAGGTTCTTGGGGACCAGACGTTCAACATAGAGCCCTGCGATTGACATGTCGGTCTTGGCCAGAGTCATCTCGACGTTCGAGATGAAGGTCTGCATGAACTGGAAACCGTGGTACATCTTTCCCAGCGTTTCGGCTTTCCCCATGTCGCGGGCTGATCTGAGCGCCGATCCAACACCGAACCATCCTGGGACAATCTGGCGGGATTGTGTCCACCCGAAAACCCAAGGAATAGCTCTCAGGCCTTCCATGCCGCGACCGTTGTTTTGGCGGTGAACGGGTCGAGAACCAATGTTCATCTCGGCCAATTCCTCCACAGGGGTCGAGGCGAAGAAATACTCGGGCAAGCCTTCAGTCTCGATGAGATCCCGGTAGGTTCGAAAGGCTACTTCGGACATCTCGTCCCAGGTGCTTGTCCATCTCTGGAGCACTTCTTTCGGGTATCTGGAGACCCGGTGGAGGAGAGAAGCTTCAAGGGCTGATGAGAGAGCCAGTTCCAGGTTCCTGGCTGCGAGTCCAGGGAGAGCGTACTTGTCGGATATCACCTCTCCCTGCTCGGTGACCTTGATTTGTCCCTCGATGGTTCCATAGGGGAGAGCCAGGATCGCCGAGTGAGTGGGGCCGCCACCACGCCCGGTTGTTCCACCCCGGCCATGGAAGAACCGAAGAACGACTCCATGCCGGGATGCAGCATTCCGAAGGGATCGCTGAGCCTTGTAGATCTCCCACTGGGATGTGGCTATACCACCGGCCATATTCGAATCCGAATATCCGAGCATCACTTCTTGGGTGTTGGCGCGGAGCGAGACGAGCTCTCGGTAACCCGGTATTGATAGAAGTCGATCGAGGATTTCCCCAGACTTTCGGAGTTCGTCGATCGTTTCGAACAAGGGTACGAAACCGATGCGAGCCAAACCATCATGTAGGTCGACCAGACCTGCCTCTCGTGCCAGGATCGCCGCCGCAAGAACGTCATCGACTCCGAGAGTCATCGAGATGATGAACGATTCAATGATCCGTTCTCCGAAGCGTTCTTTCGCTTCGACTATTGCCTCGAACGTCTCGAAAGTGGTTTGGGTATCCCCGTCGAGATTCCGGGTTGAGCCAGAGAGAGGTCTGGTTGCGCTGAGTTCTTCTGCGAGGAGAAGTATCCGTTGTTCCCGGTCGAGAGCCTCGTAGGCGACGTTCAGGCGCTCATAGAGCCTTCCCACGGTCTCGTGGAGCCTCTGGGCATGTTCCCGGATATCCATGGTTGCGAGCGAGAACCCAAACGCGGTGACGTTGGCTATGAGACGGGCGACTGTCCCGGAGGCCATCAGCTCGCCCGAATTCGTTTCGAGAGATCGTTGAACAATCTCCAGTTCTCCGATCATCTCTTCCGGGGCTGAATAGTCGACGCCCTCAACGTGACGGGAGCCTTCTGTTATCCGGCTACGAGTGTTGGCGAGGCGCTGGTGGATATATCCAAGTTTGAGGCGATACGGTTCGGCCAGGTTGAGTGTTCGAAACTGGTCCCAGACATGGGGGAGGACCTCTCGATCGAATTCGAGTGACCCGGCCAACTCGGGAGAAACCCGGCGAATCATCTCTGAAGTCGAGAGTTCCTTGGATGCAACCTCGATCTCTCTCATGAGAACCCGGATACCCTGATCGTGTTGCATCTCGAGGATCTGTAAGGTGAGCGAAGGCGTGACGGCCGGGTTGCCATCGCGATCTCCTCCCACCCAAGTACCGAATCGGATAGGTGCCGCGGAGGTCGGAACGTTCAGTCTCGAAAGCTGAGTCCGTATCTCGTCCCCCAAGTCCGGCATAACGTCGTTGAGGATTTGAATCAGATAGAACACGGCCGATCGGGCTTCGTCCATCGGAGTGGGTCGCTCCAGGCGGAGCTCATCGGTCTGCCAAATCTGGTCGATGATCTCGGCGGTTCGGCGATCGATGCGTTCTTGTGTGGCGTGGTTAACCCGAGGGTCATTCCGTTCGGTCAATAGCTCGCTGATGCGCCGAAGCTTGATAATCAGAGTCCGGCGGGTGGCTTCGGTTGGATGAGCAGTGAGGACGGGGCGGAGTTCGAGACGCATCACGATCTCCTCCAAGAGTTCTTTGTCGAGTTTCGCCGCAAGGATTCTGTCAACCGTTGCGGAGATATTCCTATCCTCGTCCAACAGGACAAGGTGGCCTTTGCGGTGTGTCTGTTCGGCAATGTTGGCCAGATAGAAATAGGTGGTGAAAGCCCGGACCAGGCTTATGGTTTCGCCAACGCTGAGAGTCTCGATCAGATCGCGGATTCTGTTGGCGTCGGATTCGGTTTCAGAACGAGCGCTCTTCGAAAGAGACCGAACCTTTTCGACCAATTCGAGAAGTTCCGGTCCGTGTTGCCGCGTGAGGGTTTCCCCCAGCTGGTTCCCCATTCGGCGAATATCTGTTTTAAGGAGTTCGAATGTTTCGTCTTCCACGAACCGCACGTTAGTTGGGGCGTTGACGATATCCGGGGTGAGTTTCCTCGCAGCTGGGTTCGCGTCGACGGAAACTACTCTTCTTGAGGTGTTCGACACTCTGACTGAAAGATTCGAGGGAGCTTTCTCTCGATTGCGCTCTAAGGGGAAGCTTGGAGAGGCTGATATCGACGCTGCCCTGCGCGAGGTCCGGATAGCCCTCCTTGAGGCCGATGTGAACGTTGCGGTGGTCAAATCCTTCCTCGCCAGAGTTCGCGAGCGTTCTCTCGGCACGGAAATTGCGAAGAGTCTCTCGCCAGCCCAGCAGATAATCAAGATCGTCAACGAAGAACTCGTGAGAACCTTGGGGGAGGCTGCTCCCCTGACGAAGGCTGCTCCTCCTTTGACCATCCTCCTCGTTGGCCTTCAAGGCTCCGGGAAGACGACAACTGCTGCCAAGCTTGCTGCCCACCTGAAGGAGGGTGGGAGGAAGCCACTCCTTATCGGAGCGGATCTACAACGTCCTGGTGCTGTGGAACAGCTTGAGACGCTTGGCGGGCGGATAGGAGTCTCGGTGTTCTCCGAGAGGAGTTCGAAACCTCGCAAGCTGGTGAAGGAAGGGATGAAGGAGGCGCTCCGATTCGGGCATGATGTGGTGATCGTCGATACCGCCGGACGGCTCCAAATCGATGTCCCTTTGATGGGTGAGCTCTCCGATATCCGCAAAGAGGTTTCTCCCCACGAAGTTCTGCTTGTTGTCGATTCCATGACAGGTCAGGACGCGGTGAATGTCGCGAAAGGTTTCGCCGACCAAGTAGGAATTACGGGACTCATTCTCACCAAGCTGGACGGCGACAGTCGGGGCGGAGCAGCAATCTCGGTTCGGGAAGTGACCGGAGTCCCGGTGAAATTCGCTGGGACGGGCGAAGGGCTCAGAGATCTTGAACCGTTCAGACCCGATCGAATGGCGAGTCGGATCCTCGGGATGGGAGACATGCTGGGCTTGATTGAGAAAGCCGAGCAGACATTCGAAGAAGCCGAGGCAGAGAAAGTCGCCAAGAAGATCGCCAAAGGTCGGATCGACCTGGAGGACTTTCTGGGGCATCTTCAGATGTTCAAGCGGATGGGGCCTGCGAAAGACATACTTGCTATGCTGCCGGGCGCTGCGTCGGCTCTTCGTGGTGTCGACGTGGACGATCGCGAACTTGCCAGGGTCGAGGCCATCATCCGGTCGATGACGCCCGGCGAGCGGCGCGACCCTAAGATCATCGGTGGAAGCCGCAGGAAACGGATCGCGACCGGATCGGGTACGAGCCCGCAGGACGTCAACCGCCTCCTAAAAAGGTTTGCCGACGCCCAGAAGATGTTGAAGGCGTTGGCAGGCGGACGGGGTATTCCGGGTGTTCCCGGTCTTCGTCCAAGGCCCCGGTGACAAGACCGATCCGAAAGATTTGAAGACAACTTAGAGAGACCGAGGTGGAAAACATATGGCCGTGAAGATTCGACTCATGCGACTAGGGAAGAAGCGTTCTGCTTTCTACCGCGTCGTAGTGATGGACGGACGTCAACCCCGTGATGGACGATTCATTGAGCAGATCGGTCGATACGATCCGAATCAGGAGCCTTCGGTGGTTGAGATCGACAATTCGCGGGCGGTGGATTGGCTGAAGAAGGGAGCCCAACCGACAGAGCCGGTGGTGAAGCTCCTAGAGATCTCAGGGGCGATGTCGGAATACAAGGTGGCGACTGGGAAGATTCACACGGTGGTCGGGACCGGCAAACCCAAGGTTGTTCCGCCGACGGCGCACGTGGTCGTCCCAATCCCGGAACCGACATCTGAAGAGGTAGAGACTGAGGCTACTGAAGCCGAGAAAGAAGCCTTAGAAGGGGAGTCGGCAGAAGTCGAGGCCGAGAACGGGGCAGCAGCACCCGAGGAGGAGTGATCGTGGCCAAGGGTGACATAGTCCGAGATGTCGTGGAATACCTAGTGAGCGAAATCGTTGATCGTCCAGACGAGATAGAAGTGACGATGGTTGAACAAGGCCCAGAAGAGGTAGTCGCTGAAGTTCGAACGGGCGACGGAGACATGGGTCGGGTGATTGGTCGTCATGGGCGCGTAGCGCGGGCGATCAGGACGGTGGCCCAGGCCGCCGCTGAAGAGGAAGGGCTGAGCGCTGGAGTCGAATTCCTCGACTGACCTGGTCACGGTCGGTCGCATAGCCAAACCCCATGGAGTCGCTGGAGAGGTCGTCGTCGTCCCAGAGACTGATGCTCCCAACCGCTTCATTAACGGAGCGCGATTCATCTGCGATGATGAGACCTCGCTTGTTGTTTCCCGGGTGCGACGGTCAGATGCAGTGTTCCTCATATTGTTTGAAGGATGTCGCGATCGCGATAGTGCGGAGAGACTGAGGGGTCGATCCCTCATGATCCCTACTACGGAACGTCGGACACTAGACGAAGGCGAATTCTGGCCGGACGAGTTGGTTGGCCTTCAGGCAAGGGCACCGGACGGAACAAACCTTGGTGTGGTCGGAGAGGTGATTGAAGGTCCGGCCCAATACAGGTTGGTGATCCGGAGCGCCGAGTTGGAATTCCAGGTCCCGTTCGTTGACGAGCTAGTTCCCGAGGTAGACATCGAATCGGGGTACCTGATTGTTGTGCCTATTGAAGGTCTCACGGACTCGATGTAAGTTCGAATTGAACGGTGTCTTCGATCTCCACGTTTATCGCTCCAGTAGGCCCGAGGGGAAAGAGGAGTACGAATGCTCTCCAAGTGTCTCCTCGTTCGGTCACCGGGCTCGACGCCTTGGCGACTTCCCCAGTTTCTCCGGTGATGGTGGCCTCGATCTTCCCTGACTTCCGGGTGTAACCGAGGACTGAGAAGGGATAAGAGATATTTCCGGTCGTTGGATGGACGATCACTAGGTCGTCGGAGACTATTGGCGGAGTCGAGTATTTGGTGCCGTCGGGTCGGAGGTCAAGGCGGATCATGGCTGGGCTGCTAGAAGAGGTGATTCTTGCCAGAGCGGGTTCGGCGAGGTGAATATCGACGAATAGGGTCTCGTCGTTGGACCTGACCACGTAAATCTTGTTCACGAATCGACTTGATACCAGATGTTCGCTGACTGCTGATTCTGTGATTGCTCTGTCGAGAGTTATCCTTATTACGCCTGAGTCACCAAGGATCATCGCAGAGCCGGATGGGGGGTCGAGAGCGGGGGCACCGCCACCGGAATTGAACTGGATGGTAAGCCGTTCGCACTCGTCGTGGGTTTCCCACGAGAACCTGGTGATTGTCTCCGAGTCGGACCTTCCCGCGGAGAGGATTCCGAGACTGCCTGATCCGACGAAAAGCTGGTCTCCAGTTAGGCAGCACGGAATTGGCCCTCCGGATACGGGGATAGTGGTACTGGAAGTGGTAGATGTTGTCGGGAGTGCGGTGGTCGTAGTAGTCGTTTCAGGAGCACAGGCCGCAACCCCCCAAAAGACAAGAATCGCGGTTATTGCCGTTTTTCGCACGGTCACAGGGTACAAGGAGAGGTCGGGCCGTAATCGCGCGAGCGTGGGGTGGATGAAAAAAACTACCCACCCCACGCATACCGCTAACTCAGCTCTTCGAACCGAAAGGCGCCAGTTTCGCCATAAGGAGTCCGAGGATGATCCCGATTGTCGGGAAACCGATCACACTGAGATTGTCGAGCGGCCTAATCCCGTATTGCTGGAGCAGCACGGCGACACACAGGCCGAGAAACAACCCTGAAAGAGCACCGAGAATTGGTCTTCCTCTCATAATCAAGCCTTCCCTGCCAGAACCAGGCCGATAAGTGCCAGGATGGTGCCTCCCGCTGCAATCTGCCCGGGGAGCTGAGACAGGGGGTTACCCTCTACTCTCACCATCACGTTCCCTGAACAGGTTCCTCCTTCCCCTGAGTGTTCGGCATGGACTTCCCACAATCCGGGAGGAATCATGTCGATCTCGTCGAGGTCATAGGAACCTTGCTGAGAGGTGATTTCTTGGTAGTTGGATCCTGACCAATCGGCAATCTTCACTGAAGTAGGGCCGACTACCACCGAAATGCTTCCCTTGTAGTTGGTGATCGGGTTCTCTGTCGACCCTTCCCACTCAGCCACTAGTCCTTCCTTGTCTGGGATGACGATCGGGTTGGACGGTGAATCGTTGGCCGGTGTGTAGGTTATCCCGTCGATGGTCGCAGATCCGTCGCAGGGGCCTTCGACGGCCGCTTCGGAGATCAAAGGAATGGCCCACAACGCGGCCAGCAATCCGAGTCCTATCAGCACTGATGTTCGTGCCGCCCTGGTGGTGGGCGCGCCGTCTCTCATATCTGCCTCCGTCCTTTTGGGTGTTCATACGAGAAACTACTCTCTGAAGAGCCCTTTTGGCGGGAAAGGACCATCTGTCCCAGGGGCGCGTGCCACAAACGGCTACGGTACATGTCGACTTAGGAGCGCTAAATGGATCGCCTTTGGATCGTGTTGGTCAGTGTGGGAATGGGGGTGTCTTATGTCCTGGTCGGACTCCCTGCTTTCCAAAATCGGTTGATCCCCTTTCGGAGTAGTCGTGGAAAAAATGTCACAACCCTGATAATCCGATCGCTCCTGGTATTCGCCTTCTTGGTTTATCTCTCGTTGGAGGTTTGATCCGTGGCGGGCACCCAGTCGTCCGATCTCCCCGATTCTTCAAGTGACTTGGATCTCACCTTTTTCCGGGTTGCCCGGGTCGCCCGGGCGCTCGGAATCCTTTGGATGCTCATTTTGGGTGGAGTCGTTCTAGCACGTTCTGATTCGATCCCACCCGCAATAGTTGGGGTCATCGCCGCGGGCTCGATCTGGCTCATCGTCTCCTGGATTCTCGCAATTCGAGATCCCGGGTTTTCGGTCTCTCTTGTGGCGATAGCCGTCGACCTCTTGGTTGTAGTCGCAGCGTTTTGGGCCAGCGCTCAAGCGGGAGACGACGGTGAGTTCTATGGAGGGCTCCCGGTCGTGATAGTGGCCATAGGGGCAATCCGGAACCAAGGTGTCTCTTGGACGGTGGCATTGACTTTCTTGGCCGTCCGCTCCTTCTTCATATCCGGGAACAACGTTGTTCAGGGACTTGGTCAAATCCTCGTCTATGTGGCGGGGGCCTTGATCTTCTCTTGGGTAATCGAGAGCATCCGGTCAGCCGATGCTCGATACCGGGACGTGCAGGCGGAGCTAGCGAAGGTCGAAACCGAGCGCGCCAGGGTCGAAGAGCGCGCAGACATCTCGCGTCATCTCCACGATTCGGTCCTGCAGACACTCGCGTTGCTTCAGAGAGACGCCAGAGATCCGGCCGAGGTTACGAAACTCGCCAGGAGACAAGAACGGGAACTCCGAGAATGGATCTATGGTTACGAAGAGAAGAAGCCGTCCGGTGTCGCGGAGGCGGTGAGCAGCGCAGCGGCCAACGTCGA